>JANYFX010000260.1 GCA_025359585.1 Rhizobacter sp.
GCCGCGTCGCAGACGAAGAAGATCCAGTTCCCGCCCGGAACCTTGCTGATCCAGCTCGGCGGCCCCGGCATGCGCATCGGCATGGGCGGCGGTGCGGCGAGTTCGATGGCCTCGGGCGCGAACGCGGCCGATCTCGATTTCGACTCGGTGCAGCGGGGCAACCCCGAGATCGAGCGCCGGGCGCAGGAGGTCATCAACCACTGCTGGGCGCTCGGTGAGAGCAACCCGATCCTCGCGATCCACGACGTGGGCGCGGGTGGCATCTCGAACGCGTTTCCAGAACTGGTCGACGGCGCCGGCATGGGCGCACGTTTCGACCTGCGGAGCGTGCCGCTCGAAGAGACCGGTCTGGCGCCGAAGGAAGTCTGGTGCAACGAAAGCCAGGAACGCTACGTGATGGCGGTATCGCCCGAGGCCTTGCCGATCTTCCGCGCGATGTGCGAGCGCGAGCGCTGCCCGTTCGCAGTCGTCGGCGTCACGACGGCCGAGAAAGAACTCGTGCTCGAAGACGGCTCCGGCGGCGAGCGCTCGATCGCGATGCCGATGGACGTGTTGCTCGGCAAGCCGCCGAAGATGCAGCGCGATGTGCAGCGAGTGGCGCGGGCTTTCGACGAACTCGACCTGAACGACGTTGCACTCGAGAAGGTCGCCTTCGACGTGCTGCGCCACCCGACCGTCGCGAGCAAACGGTTCCTGATCACGATCGGCGACCGCACGGTCGGTGGCCTGAACAGCCGCGACCAGATGGTCGGCCCGTGGCAGGTGCCGGTGGCCGATTGCGCCGTCACGCTGGCCGACTTCAGCGGCTTCCAGGGCGAAGCGATGAGCCTGGGCGAGCGCACGCCGCTGGCTGCGCTCGACGCGCCGGCCTCGGGCCGCATGGCGGTCGGCGAAGCCATCACCAACCTGCTGGCTGCGCCTTTCGAGTTGTCGCGCGTGAAGCTCAGCTGCAACTGGATGGCGGCGTGCGGCGAGCCGGGTGAAGACGCGGCGCTGTACGACACGGTCACCGCCGTCGGCATGGAACTGTGCCCGGCGCTCGGCATCAGCGTGCCGGTTGGCAAGGATTCGCTGTCGATGCGCACGCGCTGGTCGGATGAAGGCATCGCGAAGCAGGTCACCTCGCCGGTGAGCCTGATCGTCACCGCCTTCGCCACGCTCGCCGACGTGCGCGCCACGCTCACGCCGCAGCTGCAGCCGGGCGACACGACGCTGATCCTGATCGACCTGGGCAATGGCAAGAACCGCATGGCCGGTTCGATGCTGGCGCAGGTGCTGAACCAGTTTGGCAGCACGGTGCCCGACCTCGACGAGCCGGCGCAACTCAAGGCGCTGGTCAACGCCGTCAACCACCTGCGCGAGCAGGGCAGGCTGCTCGCGTACCACGACCGCAGCGACGGCGGGTTGTGGGCGACAGCCTGCGAAATGGCGTTCGCCGGCCACATGGGCGTGAGCCTGAACGTCGACATGCTTGTCACCGAAGGCGACGGCATCAGCGACAGCCGCGCCGAATACGGCGACTCGAAGAACTGGGCTACGCAGGTGAGCGCGCGCCGCCAGGAGCTGACGCTGCGCGCGCTGTTCAGCGAAGAGCTCGGCGCGGTGATCCAAATGCCGACCGCGGTGCGCAACGAGGTCATGCAGACCTTGCGCGACTTTGGCCTGAGCAAACACAGCCACTTCATCGGCAAGCCCAACGATCGCGGCACGGTCGAGGTCTGGCGCGATGCGAAGTCCGTGTTCAGCGCACCGCTGCGCGAGTTGCAGCAAGCCTGGGACGACGTCAGCTGGCGCATCGCCAAGCTGCGCGACAACCCGGTCTGCGCCGACGCGGAACACGACTCTGTCGGCCGCGCCGACGACCTGGGCCTGCACCTGCAACTGAGCTTCGACCCGTCGGTTGATGTCGCCGCACCGTTCATCCACACCGCGCGCCCCAAGCTCGCGATCCTGCGCGAGCAGGGCGTCAACAGCCACCTCGAGATGAGCTACGCGATGGCCAAGGCCGGCTTCGACACCTTCGACGTGCACATGAGCGACCTGCAATCGGGCCGCGCGCGCCTCGACCAGTTCAAGGGTTTCATCGCCTGCGGTGGCTTCAGCTACGGCGACACGTTAGGTGCCGGCGAAGGCTGGGCGCGCTCGGTGATGTTCAACCCGGTGCTCGCCGAACAGTTCGCGGCGTTTTTCAACCGCGACGACACCTTCGCGCTCGGCGTCTGCAATGGCTGCCAGATGATGGCGGCACTCTCGCCGATCATTCCCGGCGCGCAGGCCTGGCCGAAGTTCACGCGCAACAAGAGCGAACAGTTCGAGGCGCGGCTCAGTCTTGTAGAAGTGCTCGACAGCCCGTCGATCTTCTTCAGCGGCATGGCCGGCAGTCGCCTGCCGGTGGCGGTCGCGCACGGCGAAGGTTTTGCCGACTTCTCGCAGCGTGGCGACGCCAAGGCGGTGAAGCGAGCAATGCGCTTCGTCGACAACACAGGCGCCGCGACCGAAGCGTATCCCTTCAACCCGAACGGCAGCCCAAAAGGCCTGACGGCCGTGACCACGCCCGACGGCCGCTTCACCGTGCTGATGCCCCACGCCGAGCGGGTGTTCCGCAACGTGCAGATGAGCTGGACTTCGGGCGAGCGCAGCGCGGCCAGCCCGTGGATGCGCATGTTCGGCAACGCAAGGCGCTGGATCGCTTGACGAAGGAGCACCGCATGGCCACGAACGACTTTTCCCCACCTTCCTGGCCGTGGACGCCGGCCGCCCCGGCCGAGTGGCTGCTCAGCTGGTCGGAGGCGATGCGTTCGGTGCCTCAATCGTTGACCCAAGCCATCAACCCAGGCTGGAATTTCGGTCCGACCTTCACGCTCAACAGCGGCAATTCGAGCGCGCCGCAGACCGAGGTCGAGGTGCTGCAGCGCCACAGTTACGGGCGTCAGCTCGGGCGCATCTCGGAGGCGCTGGAATTGCTGATCGAAGAACGCGCCCGCACGTCGCCCAAAGACAAGCGCTTCGACGATTTTCTGAAGATGAAAGCCGAGATCGATGCGGTCAAGCTCGACACTGCGGCCGCGCGTGTCGACGCGCTTCGCGCCGACCTGGCTGCGTTGAAGAAGAGCCGGCCCGCCGAGTACAAGAAGGTGAAGGACGCCTTGCGCAAAGCGCTCGACGCCTGACTCGATTACCCGGCCCGCCGTGCATCGGCGAGGCGCCGCAGCGCCGCGGCAGTCTCTGCATCGGCCGGGAAGAATGTCTCCAGCGCCAGTTCCGACAGCGTGATCTCCATCGGGTTGCCAAACACCGTCATCGTGCTGATCAGCGAGAGCCGGCCCATCGGTGTGTCGAGCACCAGCGGCACGACGATCGCGTTGGCGGGGTTGGGCGCGGGAGAGCCTTCGAGGGCAGGCGCGGGGTAGGCCGACAGCTCTTCGAGCAGCCTGGCCAAACTGGCGTCGGCGCTGATGTTGGCCTGGTGCTGGACCCGCTCCAGCAAGTGCGCCCGCCACTGCGCGAGGTTGACGATGCGAGGCGCCAGGCCTTGCGGATGCAGGCCCACACGCAGCACGTTGATCGGCGGCACCAGCAGCTCGGGCGCGACGACCAGCGAGAGCAAGGGCGCGGCGGCCGCGTTGTGCGACAGCAGGTTCCAGTGTCGGTCCACCGCCAGCGCGGGGTAGGGTTCGTGCGCCGTCAGAAGCTGCTCGACCGCTTCGCGCGCTGCACGCAGGGCCGGGTCGTCCAGCGTGCGCTCGGCGTACATGGGCGCGAAGCCGGCTGCGGTGAGCAGGCCGTTGCGCGCGCGCAGCGGCACCTCGAGCCGGTTCGCCAGCCGCAGCACCATCTCGCGGCTCGGCATCGCACGGCCGGTCTCGACGAAGCTCAGGTGGCGTGTCGAGACCTCGGCGTCCACCGCCAGATCGAGCTGGCTCAGGCGGCGCCGCTGTCGCCAGCCGCGCAGTTGGCTGCCGAAGGTGAGGGACGCGGCTGGATTCATGGGCCGCACGATAGCGCAGACCTTCGTGGGGTTCCATGACGTGGCTGGTAATGGCTTCGACGCAGGACGCTGGCGAAGATTCGCCCACGCCGCAGTCGGCGGTGAACCTGCAAGGAGCCTGTCATGTCGAACCACATTCAATCTTCCGCATTCCTGCGCCGGGCGCTCGGCGCGACGGCGCTGCAAAGCCTGCTCGGCATTCCGTCGGCGTTGCTGATGGTGGCCGGGCTGGCGTTCTTCCCTTACGCCGCCTATCTGCTGTGGCTGGCGAAGCGCCCGGCCATGCCGCGCGCCGCCGTGTGGGTGCCGATCGTGCTGAACGTGTTGTGGGCCATCGAATGCCTGGCGTTCGCGTTCAATGCCAGCCCACAGCCAACTTCACTCGGGCAGGTCTTCATCGCTTCGCACGTGATCGCGGTGCTGGTGTTCGCCGAGCTCGAGTTCATCGGCCTGCGGCGGGCTTGCGCTATCGTCGCTGCGTGACCGAACGACCCCTTGTTCCCCCTTCGGAGCGCCAGCGCTTCGACCGCCTCGACGCGCTGCGCGCCGTGGCCATCGTGTGGATGGCCATCTTTCATTTCTGCTTCGACCTGAACCATTTCAGGTTCATCGCGCAGAGTTTTCAGACCGACCCGTTCTGGACCGGCCAGCGCACCTGCATCGTCAGCCTGTTCCTGTTCTGCGCCGGCGTCAGTCAGGCCATCGCGACGGAACAGGGCCAGGGCTGGCCGCGCTTCTGGCGCCGCTGGGCGCAGGTGGCGGGCTGCGCGGTGCTGGTGAGCTTCGGTTCGTGGTTGATGTTCGGCAACCGCTTCATCAGCTTCGGGGTCTTGCACTGCATCGCGCTGCTGCTGATCGTGCTGCGCCTGAGCGCAGGGGCGGGGCGCTGGCTTTGGCCGCTCGGCCTGATCGCGCTTGCGCTGCCGCGCGCCGTCCAGGATCCGTGGTTCGATACACGCTGGACCAACTGGGTCGGCCTCGTCACGCACAAGCCGCTCACCGAAGACTTCGTGCCGCTCCTGCCCTGGCTCGGCGTGGTGTGGTGGGGGCTGGCGGCCGGCCAATGGGTGCTCGTGCACCGGCGGCATTGGGTCACGGGCGCCTTGCCGGCCAGGCTGCAGCCGCTCGCGCTGCTCGGCCGCTGGAGCCTGAGCTTCTACATGCTGCACCAGCCGGTCTTCATCGGTGTGTTGATGCTTGTGGTTGCGCTGCGCTGAGAACAGAATCAAGGCGCTGCAGCAGACGGGGCGGCCGCAGGCACCGGGCATCGGTGTCAATCGGTTGTCACACGCGAGCGCTAGCGTCCAGCTTTCCTTCAGTCGAAGGAAGTGGCCCAACCCCGGAGACAAGACCATGAACACACGCGCAGCGATGCGATCGCTATTGCAATCCAGTTTGTTGGGCGCCTGCCTGACGCTGGCCCTGGCGCCCGCCGCCCATGCCGACCAGAACGACCGTGGCGGGTTCGGCGAATTCAAGTCGCCGCTCGTCATCGGCCACCGTGGCGGTGGCAGCGGCTACCTGCCCGAGCACACGCTCGAGGCCTACGCACTCGGCATCGAACTCGGTGCCGACTTCGTCGAGCCCGACCTCGTGGCCACGAAAGACGGCCACCTGATCGCCCGCCACGAACCCAACCTGATCGCCACGACCAACGTCTCGACGCTGCCGCAGTTCGCCGCCCGCAAGCGCACGGTGATGCTCGACGGCCAGTTGACCGAAGGCTTCTTCGCCCAAGACTTCACCCTCGCCGAGATCAAGACGCTGGGCGCGGTGCAGCCTATGGCCGACCGCGACCAGGCGTTCAACGGGCGCTTCAAGATCCCGACCTTCACCGAGATCATCGAGTTCGTGAAGGACAAGTCGCGCGAGAAGGGACGCACGATCGGCATCTATCCCGAAACCAAGCACCCGACCTACCACCAGTCGATCGGCCTGCCGCTCGAAGACCGCATGCTGGCGGTGCTCACGCGCGCCGGCTGGAACCATCGCCATGCGCCGGTTTTCATCCAGTCGTTCGAGACCGCGAACCTGCGCTACCTGCGCACGAAGACGCAGCTGCCGCTGATCCAGCTGGTCGATGCCGACGACGTGAACCCCGACGGTTCGCTCGCCTTCAACAAGCCCTACGACAAGCCTTACGACTGGGTCGTGTCGGGCCGCCCCGGTCTCTTCAGCGACCTGCTCACGCCGGCCGGTCTGGCCGAGGTGAAGACCTATGCCGACGGCATCGGCCCGTGGAAGTTCTACCTGATCAGCTCGGCCTGCAAGCTCGTCAACGGCGCCTGCTCCGACGTGAACGGCGACGGC
>JANYFX010000286.1 GCA_025359585.1 Rhizobacter sp.
CGATCGCGATGGCGGTCACCGCGGGTGCCGGAGCGCTGTTCGGCGCCGTGGCCTGAAGCCGGCGCCGGTACGACGATCATTGCGCCAGCCCTCTCCCACCGGACCAGCCCATGCCCGACACACTGCCTTCCCCGCCTCCGACGCCCGGCGCACTCGACGGTCTGCGCGTGATCGAAATGGGCCAGCTCATCGCCGGCCCGTTCGCCGGCAAGATGCTCGGCGAATTCGGCGCCGACGTGGTGAAGATCGAACCGCCCGGCGCCGGCGACCCGCTGCGCAACTGGCGTTTGCTGCAGGACGGCACCTCGGTCTGGTGGCAGGTCTCGTCGCGCAACAAACGCTCGGTTGCGCTCGACCTGCGCACGCCGGAAGGCCAAGACATCGCGCGCCGGCTGATCAAAGAGGCCGACGTGCTGGTCGAGAACTTCAGCCCCGGCACGCTCGAGGCCTGGGGCCTGGGTTGGGAATCGCTCAGCGCGTTGAACCCCGGCCTGGTGATGCTGCGCATCTCCGGCTATGGCCAGACCGGCCCGTACCGCGACCGGCCGGGCTTCGGCGTCATCGGCGAAGCGATGGGCGGCCTGCGCCACCTGACCGGCGAACCGGGCCGCGTGCCGGTGCGCGTGGGCGTGTCGATCGGCGACACGCTCGCGGCCTTGCACGGCACCATCGGCGTGTTGATGGCGCTGTACCACCGCAAGGTCCACGGCGGTGCCGGCCAGGTGATCGACGTGGCGCTCAACGAAGCGGTCTTCAACGTGATGGAAAGCCTGCTGCCCGAGTACAGCGCGTTCGGCGCGGTGCGCGAAGCAGCGGGCAGCGCACTGCCGGGCATTGCACCGTCGAACGCGTACCGGTGCCATGACGGTTATGTTCTGATCGCCGGCAATGGCGACAGCATCTTCAAGCGCCTGATGGACACCATCGGCCGAGCCGATCTGGCCGCCGCCGGCGACCTCGCCAGCAACGCCGGGCGTGTGGCACGCGTCACCGAGATCGACGCCGCCATCGAACAGTGGACGCGGACGCGCAGAGTGGCCGACGTGCTCGCCACGCTCGGCCCGGCGCGCGTGCCGGCCGGCAAGGTCTACACCGCGAAAGACATCCACGAAGACCCGCATTACCGCGCCCGCGACATGATCCTGCGCCAGCGCACGCGTGACGGCCACGAGCTCGACGTGCCCGGCATCGTGCCCAAGTTGTCGGTCACGCCGGGCACGCTGCGCTCGTCGGCACCGCACCTGGGCGGCGATACCGACGCGGTGCTGCGGCAGATGGGGCTCTCGGAAGCCGACATCGCGGTGCTGCGGGGCAAAGGCATCGTCGCCTGAGCCTGCGCACGCACCACCGCAAGGCGCCACCCCCCGTCCCTGGTTTGCAGCGCTTCAATGTTCGCCGGCGCACAGACGTGGCCCGCCGGCGCGGTGCAACCTCCGGAGCACGATCAGCTGCGGAGCTTCGCCATGATTGCCTTCGAAGTCCGAGACATGTTTTCGAGCCGCTCGGCCGGCGCCATCGTCAAGTCGGTGAAAGCGCTGGACGGCGGTGCGCAGGTGCGGGTCGATCTGACCCTGCACGGCGTCGAAAGCGAACCCGACCGTGCTCAAGCCCAGGAGCTGAGCGACGCGATCGGCAGAGCCGGTTTCACGCCCGTGGCGGTGGCTCAGCCCGCCACGCGCGAACCGGCCTCACCGGAGACCCGAAAACCGCCACCGAAGATCGCCTTCGACGGCACGGTCGATCTGCTGTTGACCTGGGACCGACTCCGCCACGAGCGCTTCACCGAGACCGGCCGTCCACCGGTTGGCGGCCCAGTCGAAGATCGATGCGTGGCCCCAGGCCGCGTCGGGCGTGGCCAAACGCACCCACGCCAGTGTGTCGTGGTCGGCGCCCGGGACCCGGTCTTTCGATCGTTCCGCAATGAGCCAGGCCCACAGCCGCGCGTAGAGCCGCGGGTGGCGTTGTTGCACCCACGCCAGGCCGACCAGGTCGCCGTAGCCTTCTTCGCGGCGCGCGGCAGAGACGGGCTCGTGCTGCACATCGACAGATTCGGAATCGCGCGGCGCGATCGGGTGCGCCACGAAGCCCGAAGGCAGGCCGTGCCAGACACCGTCGAGGTAGCGCCGACAGTGGCCGAGTTCGTGCGCCGCCACGAGTTCGAGCGTGGCACCGAGCAGCGCCGGTTCGATGCGTTCGAGTGTCGCCAGCGCTTCGCTGTTGCCACGCATCGACAGCACCAGTTTGCAGCGGCCGCCCACGAAGGCCATGGCGAGCGGCGCGGCGCCGGGCGTGGGCTGGGGTTGCACCACGATGTCCAGCGGCAGCCCGGCTTGCCGGGCGAACTCGACCACCGGCCAGGCGCCCTCAAGCCAGCGTGTCTCGGTCTCGGTCAGCTCGGCCGCCCGGCAGGCCGGTGCGCTCAGCAGCGCCGCGAAAAACACCGCGAAAGCGAAGAGAGGTGGCCGCACGACGGACTCCTTGTTGAAGGAATCTTCGTCGACAACGCGCCCCGCTTGAGCGCCGCGGGCGCCGCTGCCTTCCGCAACGTGTTTTAGCGCGCGAAATTAGCGCTCGGGCAGATCAGGCCCGGGCCCGACTGCGTGCCACCGGTGTCAGGCCGGCATCAGGTCGAGCGCGCTCGAGGCGCCGATCAGCGCCGGCGCGGCGGCCGTGATCACGTGCGTCGGCATCAGCTTCAGGTAGTCGGTGAATCGGCCTTTGGATTCGAAGTGCCGGCGGAAAAGAGCGCCGTCGAAACGTACGCCGAGGCGCGGCACGATGCCGCCGCCGATGTAGACACCGCCGTGCGCGCCGAGCGTGAGCGCGAGGTTGCCGGCGGCGTTGCCGAGGAAGGCGGTGAAGTGCTGCAGCGCTTGCACGCAGAGCAGGTCGCTGCCGTCGAGCGCAGCGTCGGTCACATCGGAAGGCGACAGGGCGCGTTCGTCCGCGCCACTCAACGCGCACAACGCGCCGTAAAGGTTCACGAGCCCGGCACCCGACAGCACGCGCTCGGCCGAGACGTGACCGAAGCGCTGGCGCAGCAGCCCGAGGATCGCGGCTTCGTGGTCGTCGCTGGCGGCCAGCGTCACGTGCCCGCCTTCGCCGCTGATGGCCGACCAGCGGCCGTTGCCTTGTGGCACCAGGCCCGAAACGCCGAGGCCGGTGCCGGCACCGAGCAAGCCCATCGTGGCGCCTGACACCGCATGCCCGGGCCCGATCTGGCGCAGATCGCCCGGCGCCAGCGCGGTGAGGCTCATCGCGAGCGCGGTGAAGTCGTTGATGACGAGGCAGCGTTCGACGCCGAGTGCTCGCTTCAACTCGGCGATCGAGAAGCCCCAGGTGTGGTTGGTCATCGCGACCCGGTCCGAGGTGACCGCGGTAGCGATGCCGATGCCGACCCAGGCGGGCCGTGCACGGCCTTTTTCGGTGAGGTAAGCGACAGCCGATTCGTGCAGCGACGCGTTCGCGGCACAGGGCCGAACCGACACATCCTGAATCGCCGAGCCGGGGCTCGCCTGCCAGGCCCAACGTGCGTTGGTGCCGCCGATGTCGCCGAGCAATCGTGGGAAGCCTGTGGTCATGGGTTCATGTCTCCGGCCGGCATGCTAACCGGCCGGGCACGACCCGGGCCGACTCACGACGGCAGGAAGTCGACCGGCCAGCTCACGATCATCTGATCGACATCCTTGGCGCCGAAGTCGAACTGGCGAATGCGCGCCAGCAACTTCTGTTCGAGTTCGGCCGCCTTCAGCTCGCTCGAGATGATGCGGCACTCGACCGAGCCGCTCGGTGCGATCTTCAGTTCGAGCACGACCTTGCCCTGCAGGCCCGGCTCCTCGCGCAGGGCCCGGTTGTAGATGGCGTAGATCGCGCCCTTGTTGCGCTCGAACACGAGCTTGATCTCTTCGATCGAGCGCGAGGCCTTGCCGCTGCCGCCGCGTTGCACGTTGCCACCCGCGCCCGAGCCGGTGCCGGTGCCGTCGCCCTTGCCGCCACGCACACCGCCGCCGCCAGCACCACCCCCACCGCCGCCACCGGCCACGCCTTCGACCAGCGTGGTCGCGCGGCCGGCCAGGCCGCCACCACCGGTGTTGCGGCTGTAGGCCGCAGTGTTGATGCCGCCGCTGCCGCCGGTCGCGTTCGAGGTGATCATAGATCGGGCGGGCAGGCCGGCTTCGTTGCCGGCGCCCACACCGACGCCCACGCCGGTGCCGACACCGGGGCCTTGTTTGATGTCCTTCTGCAACTGCACCGCGACCGGTGCGCCGCGCAGTTCGGCGAGCTGGTCGCTCATCGCCAGCAGGCCCACGCCCGCGGCCTTGCGGCGCGCGTTGTCAAGCGTCTTTTCACCCGGCGCCTTGTTCGGCACCGGCTGGCGCGCCTCGGGTGCGATCGCTGCCTTGGGTGGCTCGGGCTTGGCCGGGTTGGGCTTGTTCAGGCTCGGCTCGGCCTTGTCCTTGAGCGGCTCGGCTTTCACGACCGGCGGCGGGGGCACCGGCTCGCGCTCCAGCAGCAGCTTGGCCAGGCGCGGCGGCAGCTCCTGCGGCACGGTGCGGTCGATCTTGGGCGGCGGCACGAAGATCATCGCGATGCACAGCAGCAGCGAGACGATCAGCACGCGTGTGAGGATGCGCCGGAAGCGCGCTTCGTCTTCCGGCGACGGCGACCAGGCCAGCAGCGGGCTGCGGAATGAGACGGCCAATGCGCTCATACGTCCTTCCTGCGAACCGCGAACGACACGTCGCTGAAGTTCGCGCGTGCGCTGGTGTACATCACCTTGCGCAGCAGCTGGTAGGGAATGTTCTGGTCACCCATGATGGTGATGGCCTTGCCCTTGTCCTGGTTGTCGGCGCGCACGATCACGCGGTTGGCCAGCAGGTCGAGCTCGGCCTTGAGCGGCTCGATCAGGTCGCCCTTGCTCGCCATCACGTCGGCGACGTTCGCCACCTTGCGGCCATCGACCAGGATCTCGGTGCCGCTGACGACCAGCAGAATGGTTTCTTTCGGCGACTTCTCGCTGACCGACTCCGGCAGCTTCACGGCCTTCGGGCTCGCGAGCAGCTCGACCCCCGAAGCACTCGACAGCAGGAAGAAGATCAGGATCGTGAACACGTCGATCAACGAGACGAGGTTCATGTCGACCATCGTCTGGTTGCGGCCTTTGCGTTCGGTGCGCTTTTGCAGCGGGGTCAGTTTCATGGCGCCCTCTATCGTTTCGTGATGACAGGCGCATCGCCAATCGAAATGTTGGGGAACAGCTCTGCACGTGTCGTCTTCGGGCCCATCACCGTGTGCGACTCGCGCGTCGCGTCCATCACCTGCACCAGCGTGTCATAGGGGGTGTCGGGCTCGGCCAGCAGCGTGGCATCGGTCTTGTCGGGGAACTTGGCCTTGATCTGCGTCATCAGCGTGGACAGCGCCTTCACGTCGTGCACCGTGCCCACGTTCGGAATGCGCGCGATCAGGCCGCCGATGCGGTCACCGACCTCCAGGCTCTCGGGCCGGATCACGATTTCGAGCTTCAGGTCGTCGGCCTTCAGTTGTTCGACGCCCGAGTTCTGTGCCGGCAGCGACACGTCGAGCACCGACAAGCGCGTGAACACGGCGGTGGACAGCAGGAACGGCACCAGCACCACGATCAGGTTGATGAACGCGGTGATCTCCAGGTGCGCTTGCTCTTTGCGCAGGCGACGAACTCGCATGATCAGCGGGCTCCGGCCTGCTCGGACTTCAGGCGCTGGACCAGGTTCAGGAAGCTGATCTTCGCGCCTTCGAGGCCGTCGACGATCTCGGCGGTCTTGGCCTGCAGGAACGAGTGGATCAGCAGGAACGGGATGGCGACCATCAGCGCGAACGCGGTGTTGTTCATCGCGATCGAGATCGAGGCCGACAGCAGCTCGGCTTTCTCGGCCGGGTTGACCTGCGCCACCGCCGTGAAGCCCTTGATCAGGCCGATGATGGTGCCGAGCAAACCGACCAGCGTGATCACGTTGGCGAAGGTCGCGATGTAGTGCGTGCGCTTCTCCAGGCGCGGCACGATTTCCATCATGCCCTCTTCCATCGCGGCGTCGAAGTCTTCGCGGCGGCCCGGGCTCTGCATGCGGGTCAGACCGTAGTTCACGATCTTGCCGATGGCGGAGTCGGACTTGGCGGTCACGCCCTGCACTTCCTTGAACTGGCCGTTCTCGAGCATCGGCTTGACCTGCGACCACATCTTGCGGTTCTGGTTGCGCGCGCGGCTCAGGAAGATGAAACGCTCGATCGCGATCGTCACGCCGATCGCCATGATGAGCAGGCTGGGGTAGATGAACAGACCGCAGTCCTGGAAGAACTTGACGATCGTGGCAAAGGTATTCATGGGTGGATCTCCGATAACAGAAACTGTGGGCTCGATGAGAGGAAGGCGCGTATCACTTTCGGCTGGTCGCCGTGGCAGCTGCAGGGGCACGCGCCTGCGTCGCCGCGTCGTAGTGCACCTGCCTGCGGAACACATCACGGTCGACCGGTGCGAGCGCTTCGTCGAGCACGCCCCCGGTCGGTCGGCCCGAAAGGTCGCCGGGCAGCGGCTTCTTCCAGGGCACGATGTAGAGAACCTTGGGCAACTCGCTGTTGCCGATGATCTTGGTGCGGTCGACGTCGGCACGGTCCTGCGCCAGCGCGGGTGCGGCGCCGGCCGCGAGCAACGCAAGCAGCACTGCGGTGCGAACACTCCCCGGGGTCTGCTTCATGACTGCTCCTTCTTGGTCGCCACGCTCTGCGCGGGCTTGCGGTTCTTGAGGTCGGCAACCCATTTGTTCACGACCGCGTCCTTGCCCGTGGGCAAGGCGAGGTAGCGGTCGTAGAGCTCGAGCGCACGCTTGCCATCGCGCAGATACAGGTCGAAAAGAATGCCCAGGTTCAGGCAGGCGGCGGCGTAGTTCGGGTCGAGGTCGAGCGCCTTCTCGTACGCAGCGCGCGCCTTGGCGAACTGGCCCTGCTGCCGGTAGGCGATGCCGAGCTGGTTGTGGAACACCGGCTGCCGCGGGCTGGCGCGCACCGCCAGTTCGAGCTCGGCCACGGCTTCGTCGAGCTTGCCGGCACGGCTGTAGATCAAGCCGAGGTTGGCGTGCGCACCACCGAGCTCGGGGTTGGACTTGGCGAGTGCGACGAAAGCGCGCTCGGCCTCTTCGGTGCGGCCTGCCGCCAGCGAGCGGCGCGCCGCGTCGAACGCACGCTGGGCATTGGCATCGACCGGTGCCAACACCTCGGCCGGTGCCGGTGCGGGCGCCGCGGCCGGGGCAGGTGCGCTCGGTGAGGTCGCCTTCGGGGCAGCGGCCGCGGTCGCCGTGGCCGGCGCTTCTTTCGACGGTCCGATGCCGGACCAGGCCTCGCTCAGCGAAGCACAACCCACCGTGCCCGCGCACAGCGCGGCGATCAGACAGGAACGGATCATGGTTTCAGCGGATCGCATCGATGACCGCCTCGCTGCGTTCGAGCTTGCCGTAGCGCGCCGGGCGCAATTCGCCGAGTGCCGTGAAGCTGTTCTTGACCCACTTGTCGTAGATGCCTTCGGAAGCGCGGCGCGCATTGGTCTCGTGCAGCTCGATGGCTTTCTCCTCGAACGGGAAGGCCTGCTCTTCGAGCAACACGTTGTACTGCTCCAGTTCGGCCTTCGACAATTTCTTCGGCCGCTGCGAGCCGATCAAGGCCTTGCCGAAGTCCTGGTAGAGCGCGGCGATGTGGAAGGTGGCCGCCGTGGTCACGTCGGCCACGCCGTAGTCGGCCGCGACCGCATAGGCCTTCAGCGTTTCTTCGAGCTTGGTCTTCTTCAGCTTCAATTGTTTGGCGAGCGGCTCGATCAGCGGCACTTTGCGGTAGGCGTCGAGCACCGGTTCGGCCATCGCCAGCGCGGCCGTGGCACCGAGGTAGCGGGTGCGGTTGGTGCGGGCGCCACCGGCGCGCAGGTCGGCCGCATAGATCTCTTTCATCAGCGTGAACTCACGCGTTGCGTTGCCGTCGGCCTTGGCCAGTCTGGCGAGGCGGTAGCGCGCTTCGAGCGCAGGCTCGAACGGATCCGGGTACTGCTTCAGGTAACGCTCGTAGGCCTTGGTGGCGGCAACACGCGAGCCGCCCTTGTCGGCACCCTTTTCATACAACTCGGCGGCTTGCCAGAGTGCATCGCGGGCGATCTTCGGGTCCTTGGCTGTGGTCGCGAGGCGTTCGAATTCGCCAGCCGCCTGCGCCCAGTTGCCCTTCTCGAGGTACGCCACCGCGAGCTTGTTGCTGACCTCGCCTTGCAGCGGGTGGTTCGGGTAACG
>JANYFX010000299.1 GCA_025359585.1 Rhizobacter sp.
GTGGATCGGCTTGCTGGTTGCCTGGGTCGTCGGAGTGGTCGGCATCGTGGGGCTGTTGCGTGTGCCGGATCGTTACGAGGCGACTGCACGCGTGTTCGTCGACACCAAGAGCGTGCTCAAGCCCCTGATGCGTGATCTTGCCGTCGAGCCCGACATCGACCAGACCATCAACATGCTCGCGCGCACGATGATCACGCGTCCGAACATCGAGTTGCTGATCGGCAAGGACCGCCTTGCGCTCGGCCCGATGTCTCCGCTCGAACGCGAGCGGACCATCGAAGCGCTGCTGCGTGACATCAAGCTCACCGGCAGTGGGCGCGATAACGTCTTTACCTTTGTCTACCGCGACTCCGACCCCATTCGGGCGCGGCTCGTGGTTGAAAAGCTGGTCGCGCTGTTCGTCGAGTCGGACCTCGGGGCAAAGGCACGAGACACAGAGTCGGCGCGTGGTTTCATCGACCAGCAGATCAAGACCTACGAAGCACGCCTCGCCGAGGCGGAAGGGCGCCTGAAAGACTTCAAGGTTCGCAATCTTGGCATCGCCGACTCCTCGGGCAAGGACTACTTCACCCGCATGTCGGCGCTCAGCGAAGAGCTCGGGAGGATCACGGTCGAGTTGCGGGCCGCCGAGCAATCGCGCGACGCGCTCAAGCACGAACTCTCCGGCGAGACCGCGTCCTTGTTGCCCGACACCACCGCTGCCGCCGACAGCCCGGGCTCTCCCGAGCTCGATGCCAGGATCGACGCGCAGCGTCGGCAGCTCGACGAGCTGTTGCGCCGGTACACCGATCTGCACCCCGACGTCGTGGCGTCCAGACGCCTGATCGCCCGGCTGGAAGAGCAGAAGCACCAGGAGGCCGACGCCAGGCGACGTGCCGCACTCTCCAAGCCGGCCAGGGCGCCGTCGACGCAAAACCCGGCCTCCCAGCAGATCAAGCTGGCGCTGGCGGAGTCCGAAGCGGCGGTGGCGGCCTTGCGCGTGCGGGCCGCCGACTTGCAGAGCAGGGTCAACCAGTTGCGGGCGTCGGCCACACGCGTGCCCCAGGTCGAAGCCGAGATGGCACAACTCAACCGCGACTACGACATCATCCGGCGCAACTACGAAACCATGGTCGGTCGCCGAGAGAAGGCCTCGCTCTCCGAGGATGTCGAGGCCACCCGCCTTGCCAACTTTCGCGTGATCGACCCGCCGCGCAGCTCACCCAACCCGGTGTTCCCGAACCGCCTCGCGCTGGCGCCCCTGCTGCTGCTGGCGGCACTTGTTTGCGGTGCCGCAGCGAGTTTTGTCGTTGCCCAACTTCTGCCCACGTTCAACAGCGCGGCTGCGTTGCGGACAGTCACCCAGCGTCAGGTGCTCGGAAGCGTCTCTGCACTGCTGACCGGCGATATGGTGCGTCGTGGTCGCCAGCATGCGCTGGCGTTCGGCTTCGCGACGCTTGGATTGGTCATCGTTTATGGTGTCTGGATCGCCTGGATGTCCAGAGCGACAGGCGCGTGAGGTTGAGCTTTGAGCATCATTGAACAAGCAACGCGACGCCTGGAAGAGCTGCGCCGCAGCGGCATTGAAGTGCCGATGAAGGCCGCCCAATCCGACAGCGGGGCGACACCTGCTCATGCCGAAAGTGTTCCAGCCCGAGTGGCGCGCCTGCTCGAAGAGCGCAAGTTGCCGCACGGTGACGGCCTGCGTGACCCCGGCCGCCCGGTGCTGCGAGACGTCTCACCGGCACCCGCGCTCGCGCCTGCTGCTGCGCAGCACACCTCGCCCGCGAGAGAGTCGCGCCACGTCGACATCGATCTGGCGAGGCTCGCGGCCATGGGCTACCTGTCGCCGGAAACGCCGCGTGCCCGGATCGCCGACGAATTCCGCATCATCAAGCGGCCGCTGCTGGTCAACGTCAATGGCAGGTCGTCGCCGTCCATGGAGCGCGCGAACCTGATCATGGTCACGAGCTCCCTGCCCGGCGAAGGCAAGACCTTCGTCTCGGTCAACCTCGCGATCAGTCTGGCGATGGAGCTCGACAAGACGGTGCTTCTGGTCGATGCCGACGTGTCGCGGCCGTCGGTATTGAACCGTCTCGGCCTGCCTCCGTCGCCGGGGCTGCTCGACATCCTCATCGATCCTTCGTTGCAGGTTTCCAACGTGTTGATGCGAACCAACATCGAGAAGTTGACGATCCTTCCCTCGGGCAAGGCCAACGGACGCGCGACCGAGTTGCTCGCCAGCGACGCGATGGACAGGTTGCTCGAGGAGTTGGCCACCCGATATTCGGATCGCATCGTCGTGTTCGATGCGCCGCCGTTGCTGCCCTCGACCGAATCGCGCGTGCTGGCCACCTACATGGGCCAGGTCGTCGTGGTCGTCGAGGCCGATCGAACCCCGCAGAAATCGCTGAACCAGGCCCTCGCCACCATCGAGTCCTGCCCGGTCGTGCTGCCGCTGTTGAACAAGATCAGTCGATCCGAGGTCGGGGCCTACTATGGCTATTACGGGCCCATCTGATTTTCGGCCGCGCGACCCCCGCTGCGGGTTCTTTCGCGGCACACCGTTTCGCAGCCTTGCTCGTGGGCCGCGCGGCTCTGCGGGCTTCTTCACGCTTGCTGCGATGCTGTCGGCTGTGGCCTCTTCGCCGGTCATGGCACAGCGCTGGACGATTGAGCCCGGGATCAGCTCCCAGCTGACCTGGACCAGCAATTCCCTTCTCGGAACGGGAAGCGCGCAAAACGACACCGTCTTCGACGTTCGCCCGAGGATCGCGATCCTGGGCGAGGGCGCGCGGCTGCGCCTCGCTGGCTCGGCTGCGCTGAACGGCATCACCTACCTCGACGGCAGCCAATCGAGCCGTGTGCTGCCTGAAGGCGATCTGAGCGCAAGACTCGAGGCGGTCGAACGCTGGCTCTACCTTGAAGGCGCCGTCAGGGCCTCGCAGACCAGTGCCGACCCGTTCGGCGTGCGCACCGAAGCCACGTCGACAACGAACACGGTGACGACGACCCAGGGCCGTTTCAGCCCGAGCATCGAGGCCGCTTTCGGGCCGTTGACGCGCTACCGCATTCGCAGCGACAACACCTGGACCAGCGCATCGTCTGCCGATTCGTCGGCGGCCGCAGCCACCGGCGCGGGTGGCTATTTCGGGCGCCATGCCGCCTCGATCGAGCACGATCCGCGGCCCCTGGGATGGCGCCTCGAGGTCGAACGCTCCGACACCCGCTACGACGACGGAGTGACCACCGCGCTGGTCACCGACCTGGCCCGGGGTGTCGTCGACTACGCGCTGACCGAAGACCTCAGCCTCGGGTTGCGTGGCGGTTATGAGCGCAGCAATTTCATCACCGGCGACGGCCGCCACGCCATCTACGGTGGGCAAATGAAGTGGCAGCCTTCGGCGCGCACCCTGCTGACGGCCGACGGCGAGCGACGCTTCTTCGGGTCAGCCTGGCGCCTCGGGTTCGATCATCGAACGCCGCAGTTGGCCGTGAACCTGGGGCTGTCTCGTGGCATTCAGTCGGCGCCGCAGTCGCTGTTCGAGATTCCTGCCACCGGGAACGTCGAGACGCTGCTTCTGGCGATGTTCACGACCCGCTACCCCGACCCCGCCGAGCGCGCCAGGGTGGTGCAGAAGTTCATTGCGGATCAGGGCCTGCCGCCGTCGACGCTTGGCTCCACCAACATCTACTCGCAGCGGCTGAGCCTGGTCACGTCCCGCACCGGCAGCATCGGCCTGATCGGCCTGCGAAATTCCCTGGTGCTCAGCGGCTACTACACCCGGACCGAAGACGTGCCCGACTCGGCGGTGCTCGCCACGGGGCTCGCGGCGAACAACAATCTCCAGTACGGCACGGGGCTGACCTTCGCCCATCGGCTCGCGATGTCGGTCAGTCTCAGCGCCACGATCGACTGGTCGCGCATCAAGGCCCTGGGCGGCGTGGCGCCCGACCTCACGACCCAGCGCGGCGCGCGTGTTCAGCTCAACGTGCAGGTGTCTCCCAAGACCGGGGCGGTCATCGGTGGGCGGTACCGCAAGCTCGATTCGACCGTGGCCGTGCCCGGCCACGAAGGTGCCGTCTATGTGGGAATTGACCACAGGTTCTAGTGCCTTGATGCCGACGATCCCCTCGGGGCGTCACACACCCGTCCCAGAATCACATCTTCAACAGCGACCCGAAGCGAATGACTGCCGAAACAACCGCCGGCCCCTTGATCTGCGTCGTCGGCGCACGGCCCAACTACATGAAGATGGCGCCGCTGTTGCGGGCCTTTCGTGCCAACCCGGCGCTGCCGAAGGCCTTGCTCGTTCACACCGGCCAGCACTACGACTTCGCGCTCAACGACCGCCTGTTCGCCGACCTCGAGTTGCCCGCGCCCGACGTGAACCTGGGCGTCGGCTCAGGCTCGCACGCGGTTCAGACGGCCGAGGTGATGAAGCGCTTCGAGCCGGTCGTGCTCGAGTCCGGGCCGTCGTGCGTGATCGTCGTCGGCGATGTCAATTCGACCATGGCCTGCACCCTGGTCGCCTCGAAACTCCACATTCCGGTGGTCCATGTCGAAGCCGGGCTGCGCAGCTTCGACCGCGCCATGCCTGAAGAAATCAACCGCGTCGTCACCGATCAGATCGCCGACCTGCTCTACACCACCGAGCGCACCGCGCACGACAACCTGGCCCGCGAGGGCATCGCCCCCGAGCGAGTGCAATTCGTCGGCAACCTGATGATCGACTCGTTGCAGGCCGCCATGAAGAAGGCCGTCGCGCCGCATGCCACGCTGGCCAAAGAGGGCGCGGCTTTGGAGTTGCTTTCCGACCCTGCCGGCTTCGGTGTCGTGACGATGCACCGGCCCTCGAACGTCGACGACCCGGCCAGCTTGGCCAAGCTGCTCGACATCCTGAGCGACGTCAGCCGGCGTTTGCCGCTGGTGTGGCCGATTCATCCCCGCACTCGGGCCAACATCGACAGGCTCGGGCTGGGTGCTCAGCTCGCGCGCGTTCGCATGGCCTGTCTGCCACCCCAGGGTTACCTCGAGATGGTCGGCCTGCTAAGCAACGCGCGGCTCGTGCTGACCGATTCCGGTGGCGTGCAAGAAGAGACCACGGCGCTCGGTGTGCCCTGCCTGACGATGCGTCCCAACACCGAGCGGCCGATCACCGTCGAGCATGGCACCAACACGCTGGTGCCGCGGGACGGCGCCGTCGTGCTCCGGCTGGTCGACGAAATTCTCGCCAGCGGTGGCAAGCGCGGTCGCACACCAGAGCTGTGGGACGGCCACGCCGCGGGGCGTATCGCCGACCACCTCGCCGCCTGGCTGACGCAGCGCGCGGCGGCACCTGCCGAGGCGGCCGCATGAACGCGCCCGAACGATCGATCGAACTGATGAACGCGCTGACAGTCGACGTCGAGGACTACTTTCAGGTCTCGGCGATGGCGCCCCACATCGCGCGCGATTCATGGGACGCCCAACCCTGCCGCGTCGAACGCAATGTGCAGCGCCTGCTGGCCCTGTTCGCACAGCACAAGGCGCACGCGACCTTCTTCACCTTGGGCTGGATCGCCGAGCGCTATCCGCAACTCGTGCGCGATATCCTGGCCGGGGGGCATGAACTGGCGAGCCACGGTTACGGGCATCTGCGCGCCAGCGACCAGAGCCCCGTCGACTTCAGGCAAGACGTGCAACGTGCCAAGGCGCTTCTCGAAGACATCGGCGGGCAGCCAGTACGGGGTTACCGCGCGCCGAGTTTTTCGATCGGGCACAGCAACCCCTGGGCCTTCGATGTCCTGCTGGAAGCGGGGTACCTGTACAGCTCCAGCGTGTATCCGGTTCAGCACGATCACTACGGCATGCCCGACGCACCGCGTTTCCCTTACCAGTCCCGTCCGGGTCTGACCGAAATCCCGATCACGACCACACGGGTGATGGGCCGCAACCTGCCGGCCGGCGGAGGTGGTTATTTCCGGCTGGCACCCTACAAGCTGAGCCGTTGGGCGTTGCGCCGGGTGAATGCCATCGACCGGCGTCCGGCGATCTTCTACATGCACCCGTGGGAGATCGATCCCGGCCAACCGCGCGTCGCGGGCGCTGGCCTGAAGACACGCTTCCGGCACTACGTCAACCTCGCGAGAACCGAAACCCGCCTTGGGCACCTGCTGAGCGACTTCAGGTGGGGCAGAGTGGACGAGGTCTTCGACCTGCGCGCCGCGTGAAGCCGGTGGACGATCGGTCGGTACACGCCGGGGCGTTGACAATTCGCCCTTACCAGGAGTCCGACCGGGAGGCCTGGGATGCGTTCGTCTTTGCCTGCCCGCAAGCGACGTTCTTTCACCGCGTCGGCTGGCGCGAGATTCTCGAGGGCGTGTTCAGGCACCGCACCCACTACCTGGTCGCGCGGCGCGGCGAGCAGATCGTCGGCGTGTTGCCGCTCGCCAGAGTCAAGAGCCTCCTGTTCGGCGACGCCTTGACCTCGCTGCCCTTCGCCGTCTATGGCGGCGTGGCCGTGATCGACCCCGAGGCCACGGGTGCACTTCATCAGGCCGCGATCGTGCTCGGCCGCGAGCTCGGCGTGCAGCACCTGGAGTTGCGCAACCGTGAGACGCTCGAGTCCGCCTGGCCGCACCAGGACATCTACGTCACCTTTCGCAAGACGCTGCTGCCGGAGGTCGAGGCCAACATGCTGGCGATCCCTCGCAAGCAGCGCGCCGTTGTTCGCAAGGGTATCCAGCGCAATCTGCGCAGCGAAATCGATGCCGATACCGACCGCTTCTTCGAGCTGTACGCCGACAACCAGCACCGCCACGGTACGCCGCCGCACTCGCGTCGTTACTTCGAGGCGCTGCGCCGCGTGTTCGGCCAAGACTGCGAGGTGCTGACGGCGGTGACCCCCGAAGGCAAGCCGGTGGCCAGCGTTCTGTCGTTCTACTTTCGCGACGAAGTGCTGCCGTACTACGCGGGTGACGTGGTCGAGGCACGTGGTCTCTCCGCAAACGACTTCAAGTACTGGGAACTGATGCGGCGTGCCTGCGAGCGCGGCATCCGGGTGTTCGACTACGGTCGCTCCAAGCTCGAAACAGGCTCGTTCGACTTCAAGAAGAACTGGGGCTTCGAGCCGGCCGCGCTGCACTACGAGTACCAGCTGTTCAGCCGCGATTCGGTGCCGCAGAACAACCCGACAAACCCGAAGTACCGCGCGGCGATCGATCTCTGGCGGCGTTTGCCGCGTGGCGTGGTCAACGCCGTCGGGCCGGTCTTGGCGCGACATCTCGGATGAGCGCAGCGTGACAAAAGATCACCGTCCGCTCATCGCTCACGTGTTGCACCGCTTCGACACGGGTGGGCTCGAAAACGGTGTCGTCAACCTGATCAACCGCATGCCGGCCGAGCGCTTTCGGCACGCCGTGATCGCACTGACCGAGATCACCGAATTCAGCCACCGCATCCAGCGCGACGACGTGCAGCTGATTGCGCTGAACAAGCCACCTGGCCAGGGCTTGTGGATGTTTCCCCGGGTGCGCGCGCTGCTGCACGACCTGCAGCCGGCCATCGTGCACACCCGCAACCTCGGCGCGCTCGAGATGGCCGTGCCCGCGGCCTGGGCCGGCGTGCCGGT
>JANYFX010000326.1 GCA_025359585.1 Rhizobacter sp.
TAACGTACTCCCCCATCGAATCCTGGATCTTCGCGATCCCGCGCAACAGCTCCGCCTGCAGCCTGGGCTGGCCAGCCAGCCGCGTCAACACATCTTTGCGTCCCGTCTCAAGCAGGTCACGCGCCGTGATGTCGGCGCCGCGCGACTTCTCCTGGTCGGCGCGCTGAAAGATGTTCAGCATGAAGTCTCGCGCCGCCACCGCGCGCGCCGATTCTTCCCTCGCCTGCAGCCCCATCACCACCGCGACCGCGGCCACGCCGACCAACGACAGCACCGCCGCCGCGCCCAAGCCCACGCCCCAGCGGTGACGCAGCGTGAACTTGCCGAGCCGGTACGCCGTGCTCGGCGGTGTGGCCTGCACCGGTTCACCTGCCAGCCAGCGGTCGAGGTCGGCGCGCAGCGCTTCGATCGACGCATAACGGCGCTCGGGTTGTTTGGCCAGCGCACGCAACGTGATCGCGTCGAGGTCGCCGGCGAGCCGCTTCTGCAGCGCGTTCGGCGTGCTGCTGCGCGTGGCGGCCACGTCGCGGCTCAGCGTGCGCCGGCTCGGCGCACGCGGGTCGAGGTCGACGATGGCTTGCTCCAATTGCGCCGCCGATTCCATCTTCAATTCGTAAGGCCGCTGCCCGCACAACAACTCGTAGAGCACCACGCCGAGCGAGTACACGTCGCTCGCGGTGGTGAGCGCTTCGCCCAGCAGTTGTTCGGGGCTCGCGTACTGCACCGTCAGCGGCCGTCCGGCCATGCGCGTGAGTTCGGTCTCGTCGCGGGTGCTGCCCTCGGCTTCCATCAGCTTGGCGATGCCGAAGTCGAGCAAGCGCACTTCGCCCTGCGCCGTGACGAGGATGTTGCCGGGCTTCAGGTCGCGGTGGATGACAAGGTTGGCATGCGCGTGCTGGACGGCGAGCAACACCTGGCGGAACAGGCGCACGCGGCCTTCGATGTTCAGCGCGGCCTTGTCGCACCAGACCGTCAGCGCTTCGCCTTCGACGTATTCGAGCGCCAGCCAGGGCTGGCCCGAGGCCGTGACGCCGGCATCGTGCAGACCGGCAATGTTCGGGTGGTTCAGCGAAGCGAGGATGTCGCGCTCGCGCGCAAAGCGCTGCGCGAAGCTGTCGCGCTGCGTGCTCGAAGCGGTGCGGAACAGCAGCTTGATCGCGACCTGGCGGCGAAACGCGCCGTCGTCGCGTTGCGCAAGCCACACCTCGGCCATGCCGCCCTGGCCCACGTGGCGGATCAAACGGTACGGGCCGACGCGGCTGCCCTGCGCCCACTCATGCACCAGCGGCTCGGGCTCGACCGGCAAGGCCGGCAGCGTGGCCAGAAAGCCGTTGCCACGCACCTTCGAGCGGGCCGCGAGCATCTGCTGCAGTTGGCCGAGCAAGGGGTGCGACTTGGCCTGCAAGCCGGCGAGCCAGCCGTCGAGCGCAGCGCCATCGAGCGCGTCGGCCGTTTCGTACAGCGCGGAGAGTTCTTGCCAGTCTGCTACCGGGTGCCGCTGCATGGGGCCTGCCTCTGATCGTTGTGGAGAGCATAGGGGCCACGCTGGCTCGCCGCAATCCGGCAAGTTTGGGGTTGGCTTCCACTCCGTCATACGGATTGAGGCCACCGAACCGGACGCGCTTCTGGACGCCGCCGCAACCGGGCTGCTACGCTCGCCGCATGAGCCCCGACGAGCCCCACGCCCCGCCCCCCGAACCCGCACTGGCCGACCCGCCGATCACACAGCTGCTGCAACTGGCCGCCAGTGGCGACCGCGCCGCGCTGGACCAGGTCTATCAGTCGCTCTACCCCGACCTGAAACGTGTGGCCCGCGCCCGCTTGCGCGGCCAGGGACGAGCCGACAGCATGGACACGACGGTGCTGGTGCATGAGAGTTTCCTGCGGCTCGTGAACGCGCGCGGACTGCGGCTCGAAGACCGGCGCCACTTCTTCGGCTACGCCGCGAAGACGATGCGCAACATCATCATCGACAGCGCTCGCGAGCGGCTGGCCGAGCGCCGTGGCGGTGGTGCGGAGCATGTAACGCTCGGCGCAGACGATGCGCTGGCGGTGGCCGAGACGCAGGCCAGCGAAGAGCTGATTCAGGTGAGCGACGCACTGCAGGAACTGGCGGTGGTCGACCCGGAACTCGCCGAACTGGTCGAGATGCGTTACTTCGGCGGCTACAGCGAGGCCGAGATCGCCGAGCTGCAAGGCGTGACCGAGCGCACGGTGAGGCGGCGCTGGGACAAGGCGCGCGCGTGGTTGTATTTGGCGCTCGGCAAGAGCTGACTCGCGCGAGCTTCAACGCGCAAAACAAAGCCGGACCCATTCGTTCAGTGCGGCATCGCCCGGCGCGCTTTCGGTCACTTCGAGGCCGCGCACGAGCTCGCGGCTGGAATCGAACCAGCCGGGGCCGCTCGCTGTCTCCGCAGTGTCTTCACGCTCCATCGCAGAGAGCGCCTCGGCGGCCACGTGCGCGTTTTCGCGGGCCGGCGAAGCCGGCAGAGTGCAGTTGAATCGGGCCATGTTTTGCTCTCCTGTTCACCTTGTCGATGAAAGAGAGTCTCGCGGTCGAGGCGCGCCGCGAACATCCCCGCGAAGGCGGAAACACTGCCCCCTGGACGGGCTTCCCCACGACGGGGGTCACCCCGCCGCCGTCAGTCGGGAATGACGCTGACTTCCACGTCCATGCGCTGTTCGCCCCCGCCGAAGATCACGCCACGCAGCGGCACCACGTCGGCGAAGTCGGCACCCCAGGTGAGCGTGATGTAACGCTGGTCGGCGAGTTGGTCGTTGGTGGGATCGAACTCGACCCAGCCGTGCAGCGGCGAGTACGCGGCCACCCAGGCGTGCGACGCGTCCACGCCCATCAGGCGCTCTTCACCGGGCGGCGGGTCGGTCAGCAGGTAGCCCGACACGTAGCGCGCCGGCAGGCCCATGCCACGCAGACAAGCGAGCATCAGGTGGGCGAAGTCCTGGCACACGCCGCTGCGCTGGTACAGCACCTCGTCGACCGAGGTGCTGACGGTGGTGGCGCCGGGTTCGAATTCGAAGTCGGCGTGGATGCGCTGCATCAGGTCGAAGACCGCGCTGTACCACTGGCGGCCGCGCGCGAACGAAGCGGCCGCATAGGCGCAAGCCGCGTCCGACAAAGGCACCAGCGGCGTCGGCTCGCTCATGCTGGCGGGTTCCAGGTCACCGAGCTGCGGCTCGCGCCGGACCGCATCGCGCACCGCTTCCCAGGTGATCTCTGCGCCCGAAGGCAGCTCGGGGCGCGGGCCGACCTCGACGCGGCAGTTCATGCGCACGCTCAGCACGCGGTGCGCACCGTGCAGGCCGAAGTGCGTGACCATGTTGCCGAAGCTGTCGCGTTCGTCGCGGCGCTCGTCGGCCTTGGGTTCGATCTGCAGCTCGTGTGCGATCAGCGTCTGCCACGGCAACGCACGCGGCGTGAGGCGCGCCAGCTGCCACGACTGCGACACCGGCGCGGTGTACGCATAGCGCGTTTCGTGCTCGACGTTGTAGCGTTTTGCGCTCATCTCAAGCCACCAGAGACAACACACTGCGCGACGCGGCGTGCGAGAAGAACTTGAGCGCGAGTTCGTCCGACACCGAGCCCGCCGTCTTGCGCAACAGGTCGAGCACGTGGGCCACGGCTTCGCTCTCGGGGTGCAGGTCTTGCGGCGTGAGGTTCGCCAGCGCGGTCTGCGCCGGCGCCAGCACGTCGCTGGCAAACCGGCCGTGGCTCAGCTCCAGCTTGTTGACGTACTCGCTGATGCCCTTGAGCTGGAACGCCACGCTGCGCGGGTTGCTTTCATCCCGCAGCAGGAGATCGAGCACCGGCAGCCATTCGGGCGCCACGAGGTAACGCGAGCGGTAGGTGCCGGTCGAGTCGGTCAGGTCGAGCAGCCAGTCCAGGCCATGGGCGCGGCCTTCGACGGTGGCCACCTGCAGCGCCACGCACAGCGCGCTCATGCGTTCGATGCGCCGGCCGAGCGAAAGAAAACGCCAGCCGATGTTGCGTGTCATGCCGTCGAGCACGAAACCCGAAAGCGTCATCATCGACGAGACCGCGCGGTCGAGCCAGGCCAGCGCCAGCGGCAGCGCCGCGCCACGCTGGAACACCGGGTCGGCGGTGAGCTGGTTGAGCGTGCGCCAGTTGTCGGCCGACATGCGGTCGCGCAGGTTGAAGGCCACACGCGAGAGCTGGCGCAGGCGCTGGCTCAAGGCTTCTTCGGGGTGGGTGGCGGCGCGCAGCAGTTCGACGCTGACATCGTCTTCGCCATCGATCAGGCCGAGGCGCTCGACCAGCACGAGCGCGGGCGCCGCGCCTTCAGCCGCTTCGGCCGTGTGATCGAGCACACCGCCGATCGCCACGCGCAAGGCACGCGCGGCGCTGTCGCAGCGCTCGCCGTAGCGGCCGTACCAAAACAGGTTTTCGGCAGCCCGCGAAGGCAGGTTGGCGCGCGCGCCGACCAGGTCTTCGGCCTGCACGGTGGTCGAGAGCAGCGAGAACGACGCGTTCACCGGTGCGCCGGAAATCACCCAGGTGTCTTTCGAGCGGCCGCCACGCTGCATCGCGATCACACGCGAATCACCGCCGAGCGCCACGCGTGTCAAACCGCCCGGCATCACGCGGTAGCCACTCGGCGTGGCGACGGCGAACACACGCAGGCCGACCGTGCGCGCGGTGAGCACGTCGCTGCGCGTGCCCTGCATCTGCATTTGCATCTGCGCGCCACGCAATGCCGCGCGCATCGAGCCGCCGCCGGCACGCTCGAGCACCGGCGCCTGCGAGACGTGCACCCACTCCTGCGCGACATAACGCTGCGGATGTGCGGCCACCTTGGCGCGCAGCAGAATGCGCTCGTCGGCCGACAGGTCGGCGCCGAACAGGGCCGGTTCGCGCACCGAACGTTCGAGCGGTTTGATGATGAGCTTGTCCAGGCGCTTCCAGGCGTCGTCGAACGCGGCTGGTTCGCCCAGCCACCAGGTCGCGACCGAGGG
>JANYFX010000331.1 GCA_025359585.1 Rhizobacter sp.
GTGCCGACCGGCGTGCGCGGCGAGCTTTACACGGGTGGCGACGGCGTCGCGCGTGGCTATCTCGGCAACCCGTCGGGAACCGAAGGCCGCTTTCTGCCCGACCCGTTCGACGCCACGCCGGGTGCGACCATGTACCGCACCGGTGATGTGGCGTGCTGGCGCGCCGACGGCACGATCGAGTTCTTCGGCCGGCGCGACCGGCAGGTCAAGGTGCGGGGCTTCCGGATCGAGCTGGAAGAGGTCGAGGACGCGCTGCGCAGCCTGCCCGCGGTGCGAGACGCGGCGGTGATCGCGGCTCGCGATGTCTCGGGCGCGAATGCGCTGGTCGGCTACGTGGTGCCGCACGCGCCCGAAGCGCTGGAGTTCGCGGCGATCAAGCAGGCGCTCGCCGAACGTTTGCCGGCGTACATGATCCCGGGTGTCTTCGTCAGCTTGCCGGCACTGCCGCTGACACCCAACGGCAAGATCGACCGCGCTGCACTGCAAGAACCCGCGGCCGCCATCGCGGGGGCCGGCGAAGGCGCGCCGCGCTCGCAGCTCGAGGCCCAGCTCCACGCGATCTGGGAGCGTGTGCTCGGCCGCAGCGGCATCGGCGTGCACGACAACTTCTTCGACATCGGCGGCCATTCGTTGCTCGCGGTGCGTTTGTTCGCGCAGATCGAGCGCGTGCTGGGCGTGCGCTTGCCGGTGTCGGCGCTGTTCCTCGCGCCCGACATCGCGCAGCTCGCGCGGCGCCTGCAGAAAGAAGGGTTTGCATCGCCCTGGTCGTCGCTCGTCGCGATCCAGCCTGAAGGCCGGCGCCGACCGCTCTTCATGGTGCCAGGCATCGGCGGCAACGTGCTGTGTTACGGCGAACTGGCGCGCCTGCTCGGCACCGACCAGCCTTTCTATGCCCTGCAAGCCCGCGGTCTCGACGAGCGCGAGCGCCCGTTCGAGCGCATCGAGCCGATGGCGACCCACTACGTCGCCGAGATTCTGCGGGTGCAGCCGCACGGGCCTTACCGCATCGGGGGCACTTGCTTCGGTGGCCTGGTCGCCTACGAGATGGCGCGCCAGCTTCGCCAGGCCGGCGAGACGACCGAGATGCTGTTCCTGCTCGAGGCCTGGCCGCCGCCGAAGCCGCGCCCGGTCGTCGATGCCCTGCGCACACGCTCGCACCAGCTGCGCTATTTCGCTTCGGCGGTGCGACGCAACCTGGCCGCGCTGCGGCAGCAGACTTTCGGGCGCGCGCTGCGCGCGCTGCTCACCGCGCTCGGCACGGTCGGCGAGATCGCGCGCAAGGGCGTCTACCGCGGCGACACGGCCACGATGGTCCTCGACAGGGTCACGATCGCCAACGAGCGCTCGTTGCTGCACTACCGGCTGCAGCCCCACGACGTGCCACTGCGCTCGGCGATCGCAGCCGGCCGCGTGTTCGCGGGCACCGACACGCGCACGCAGTGGCGCCTGCTGGCGCCGGACGACTTCGGCCAGGTCGACCTGCCCGCCACCGATTCGGGCACGATGCTGCTGCCCCCCTTCGTCGAACCGCTCGCGCAGTGGATGAGCCGGGAGATCGACGCGCTCGAAGCGCGCAACCCGTCTGGCCCCGTGCAGGCCTGACATGGACCTCGTCCGCTTTCTCTACGGCGCGTCGCGCCGCACGGTGTTCGGCCTGATGCTCGCGAGCGTGACGAGCGGCGCTGCCAGTGCCGCGCTGATCGCGCTTATCCACCGCGCCCTCTCACCGGGCGAGTTCGACATCGGCCTGATCGCGGCAGGCTTCGCGCTCGCGCTGCTGGCCAAAGCGGCAACGCAGTACGTCGCGCAGGTGCTGCTGGTCGAGTTTGCGCAGCAGGTGGTACTTGACCTGTGCCGCGACATCTGCGACCGCGTGCTCGCGGCGCCACTCGACCGGATCGAAGCGCTCGGCTCGGCACGCCTGCTCGCGACGCTGAACGACGACGTGGTGGTGCTCTCGGGCGCGGTGCTGATCGTGCCGACCATCGCGACCAACCTGGCGGTGCTGCTCGGCTGTTCGCTCTACCTGCTCTGGTTGTCGTGGCCCGTGTTCCTGCTCTGCGTCGCGATGGCCGGGCTCGGCGTGCTGGGCTACCGGCTGCTGCTGGGCCGTGCCCAGGCCGCGCTCGCTGCGGCGCGCGACGGACGCGACCGGCTGTTCGGCAACTACCGCACGTTGATCGATGGCGTGAAGGAGCTGAAGCTGCACGCCGGCCGACGCGAAGCCTTCGTGCGCACCGAGATCGACGCCACCACGGAACTGCTGCGCGAGCGCAATGTCACGGCGATCCGCCAGCACATGGTCGCTGACCTGTGGACGCAAATGCTGTTCTTCGCGCTGGTCGGGATGCTGCTGTTCGGAGCGCCGGCACTGACGACGCTGCCGACCACGACGCTGACCGGCTACGTCTTCGCCGCGCTCTACATGATGTCGCCGCTCTGGTCGCTGATCGGCACGGTGCCGACCTTCCTGCGTGGCCGCATCGCACTGGCCAAGATCCGCGAGCTCGACACGACGCTGGACGGCGTCTCGCCGCGGCGCGCGGCCGCCGCTCTGCCGCTGCAGAAGCCTGCGCCGGTGCACATCGAGATCGATGCCGCAACCTATGCCTACCCGGCACCTTCGGCCGACGAGGCGGGCTTCGTGCTGGGCCCGATCGACCTTCGGCTGAACCCGGGAGAACTGGTGTTCCTGACCGGCGGCAACGGCTGCGGAAAGTCGACGCTGGTTCGTTTGCTCACGGGCCTGTACTCGCCGCGCGGCGGCGTCGTGCGCTGCAACGGCGCGGTCGTCGACGACGCCGGCCGCGAAGCCTACCGGCAGAACTTCTCGGCTGTCTTCGCCGACTTTCACTTGTTCGACCGCCTGTTCGGCCTCGATGCACACACGCGCGGCGACGAGATCCGCGCTTACCTCAGCTCGCTCGGCATGGCGCACAAGGTCAGCGTGCGCGACGACCGCTTCTCCACCACGGCGCTCTCGTCGGGCCAGCGGCGCCGCTTGGCCCTGCTCACCGCCTACCTCGAGGACCGACCGGTTTACGTGTTCGACGAATGGGCGGCCGACCAGGATCCCAACTACAAGCAGGTCTTCTACACCCGGCTGCTGCCCGAGCTGAAAGCGCGTGGCAAGTGCGTCGTGGTGGTGACGCACGACGACCGGTTCTTCTCGCTCGGCGATCGGGTCGTCAAGCTCGAGGCCGGACGCATCGTCTCTGTTTGTCGCAGCGACGGGACCGTCCTGGAAGATTCGCGACCGACGCGTTGAAGGCCCTCTTGCAAGGCTTTCGCAAACGCCGTCGGCCGGTGCCTCACTCCCACTCGATCGTCGCGGGCGGCTTGCTCGACACGTCGTAAGCGACGCGGTTGATGCCACGCACTTCGTTGATGATGCGGCTCGACACCTTCTTCAGCAGTGCATACGGCAACTCGGCCCAGTCGGCCGTCATGAAGTCGCTGGTCTGCACGGCGCGCAGCGCCACCACGTAGTCGTAGGTGCGGCCATCGCCCATCACGCCCACGCTCTTGACGGGCAGGAACACGGCGAAGGCCTGGCTCGTCAGCTCGTACCAGCTCTTGCCGCTTGTTTCGTCGACCGTGTTGCGCAGCTCTTCGATGAAGATCGCGTCGGCGCGGCGCAGCAGGTTGGCGAACTCGGGCTTCACTTCACCGAGGATGCGCACGCCCAGCCCCGGGCCGGGGAACGGGTGGCGGTAGACCATGTCGTGCGGCAGGCCGAGCGCCACGCCGAGCTCGCGCACTTCGTCCTTGAAGAGTTCGCGCAGCGGCTCCAGCAGCTTCAGTCCCAGCGTCTCGGGCAACCCGCCGACGTTGTGGTGGCTCTTGATCGACGTGGCCTTCTTGCTCTTGGCGCCGCCGCTTTCGATCACGTCGGGGTAGATCGTGCCCTGCGCCAACCACTTCGCGTTGGAGAGTTTCTTCGCCTCGGCCTGGAACACTTCGACGAACTCGCGCCCGATGATCTTGCGCTTGGCTTCGGGGTCGGTCACGCCGACGAGGTGGCCGAGGAACTGCGCGCTCGCGTCGACCGCGATCACTTTCGCCTGCAGCCTGCCCGCGAACATCTCCATGACCATGCGGCCTTCGTCCAGGCGCAGCAGGCCGTGGTCGACGAACACGCAGGTGAGCTGGTCGCCGATCGCGCGGTGGATCAGCGCCGCGGCCACGCTCGAATCGACCCCGCCCGACAGGCCGAGGATCACCTCTTCGCTGCCGACTTGTTCGCGGATGCGCGCCACCGCTTCGTCGATGTAGTTGCCCATCACCCAGTCGGGTTTGGCCTTGGCGACGTCGAGCACGAAACGGTTCAACAGCGCCCGCCCGCGCGAGGTGTGCGTGACCTCGGGGTGGAACTGCACGCCGTAAAAGCCGCGTGCCTCGTCGGCCATGCCGGCGATGGGGCAGCTCGGCGTCGACGCCATCAGTTTGAAGCCGGGCGGCAGCGCGGTGACCTTGTCGCCGTGGCTCATCCAGACCTTCAGCATGCCGTGGCCTTCGGGCGTGCGGAAGTCTTCGATGCCGTCGAGCAAGCGCGTGTGGCCATGGGCGCGCACTTCGGCGTAACCGAATTCGCGGTGGTCAGCGGCCTCGACTTTGCCACCTTGCTGCACCGCCATCGTGAACATGCCGTAGCAGATGCCGAGCACCGGCACGCCCAGGTCCCAGACCGCCTGCGGCGCGCGCAGTTCGTGTTCTTCGTAGGTCGACGCGTGGCTGCCGGACAGGATGATGCCTTTCGGCGCGAACTCGCGAATGAACGCGTCGCTCACGTCGTTGGGGTGGATCTCGCAGAACACGTGCGCCTCGCGAACGCGGCGCGCGATGAGTTGCGTGACCTGGGAGCCGAAGTCGAGAATGAGAATCTTGTCGTGCATGGTGGTTCGTGAAGTCAGATCGTCGGTTGGGCAACGCCGGCCAGCGCGAGGCGGCGGCGGCGTTCAC
>JANYFX010000349.1 GCA_025359585.1 Rhizobacter sp.
TAAACTGCTCGGGTTCATCCGCAGCAGGGTGTCTTCGGTGGAAGAGGCGGAGGATATACTTCAGGATGTGTTTTTTCAATTTGTATCAGGCTTCGAAACAATTGAGTCATTAGATAGAGTTACCTCTTAAGAGCACGATCCTGAACCTGTGCGGTTTGATCGACCGGCCCGACAGCGGCGAGATCCTGCTCGGTGGCCAGCGTGTGACCGACCTCGACGAGACCGAACGCACGCTGCTGCGCCGCGACGCGCTCGGCTTCGTGTTCCAGAGCTTCAACCTCGTGCCGGTGATGACGGTGGCCGAGAACGTCGACTACCCACTCTTCATCGCCGGCGTGCCGGCCGCCGAGCGGCGCGAGCGGGTGGCCGCACAGCTCGAAGCGGTCGGCCTGCAAGACCACGCACAACACCGTCCCGACGCCTTGTCGGGCGGGCAGCGCCAGCGCGTGGCAATTGCGCGCGCGCTGATCAAGCGCCCGCGCCTCGTGATCGCCGACGAACCGACCGCGAGCCTCGATTCACACACCGCCGACCAGGTGCTCGACCTGATGCGCGAGCGCGGCCACGCCGAAGGCGCGGCCTTCGTGATCGCCACGCACGACAGCCGGCTCACGCAGCGCTGCGATCGTGTGCTGGCTTTGCTGGATGGGAGACTGCAATGAAGTGGCTCAAATTCGCGCTGCAGAACACGTTGCGCAACCGGCGCCGTTCGCTCGTCACGGTCGCGATTGCCGCGCTCGGCACCGCGGCGATCCTGCTCGCCGGTGGTTTTGCGCTGTTCACCTACCAAGCGTTGGCACAGGCCGCGGCGCGCAGCACCGGGCACCTGATCGTCGGCCTGCCCGAGCAGTTCAACAAGGACGAAGACACGCCGCTGCAATACGGCCTGGACAACGCCACCGAGCTGAGCGCGAAGCTGCTGATCGACCCCGATGTGCGCCAGGTGCTGCCGCGCGTGGCCTTCAGCGGCCTGATCAGCAACGGCGACAAGTCGACGGTGATGATCGCGACCGGCGTCGAGCCCGACAGCGAGTTCGCAGTCAAGGGCCCGTTTCTGACGATGTCGGCCGGCGAGGTGCTGGCATCGGGCGCGAGGAGCGCCGAAGTGATGCTGGGCGAAGGCCTGGCCAAGAGCCTGAAAGCGAAACCCGGCACCAGCCTGACGCTGCTCGCCAGCACGACCGATGGCGCCCTGAACGCGCTCGACGTGACGGTCAAGGGCGTGTTCGCCACCGGCGTGCCCGACATCGACAAACGCCTCGTCTACACCGACATCAACACCGCGCAGAGGCTGCTGAACACGAAGCGTGTGTCCACGCTCGGTGTGTTCCTGAAGCGCATGGACCTGACCGACGCGGCGCAGCAGCGCGTGGCCGCCGCGAGCCCGGCGCTCACGGTGCAGACCTGGCGCGACCAGGCGTTTTTCTACAACTCGGTGCGGGGCCTCTACAACCGCATCTTCGGTGCGCTCGGCCTGATCATCGGCGTGATCGTGGTCTTCGTCGTGACCAACGCGATGGCGATGGCGATCATCGAACGCACCCGCGAGATCGGCACGCTGCGTGCGCTCGGCACGCTGCCCTCGCAGCTGCTGCGCACGCTGGCGCTCGAAGGCATGGTGCTCGGTGGCGTGGGGGCTCTCACCGGCGCGCTGCTCGCGCTCGGCGTGTCGTTGATGCTCTACGTGGTGCCGGTGACGATGCCGCCGCCGCCCGGCAGCACCCGCGGCTACGCGCTCAACATCAACATCGACCCGACCTTGTACCTGTGCACGGTGCTTGCGATGGTCGCGCTCGCCATGCTGGCGTCGAGCTGGATCGCGCGCAAGACGGTGAACCTGGCCGTCGTCGATGCGCTGGCCCACACCTGAAACCTGGAGCTCACACACCATGAAACCGATGCTTCGATCGATCGCCGCTGCCGCCTTGGCACTGTGGGCGTCGAACACTTTCGCGCAGGATGTGCCCACGCTGCTGAAGGCCGCCGACCGCTACCGCGTGGGCAGCGAAAACATGCAGGTCGAGACGCTGATCAGCATCTTCAACGCCGATGGTTCGCCCGACAAGGAGCGCCGCTACACGGTCTTCGCGCAAGCGAAACACCAGTCGCTGGTGCTGATGCAGAGCCCGGCCGAAAAGGGTCAGAAAGTGCTGATGCTCGGCGACGACTTCTGGCTGCTGATGCCGAACAGCCAGCGCCCGCTGCGCATCACGCCGATGCAGAAGCTGCTGGGTGATGCGAGCACCGGCGACATCGCGACGATGAGCTGGGCCGAGGACTACACCGGCACGGTCGCGGGTGAAGAAGCCTGTGGCGAGCCGAAGCAGATGTGTGTGCACCTGAGCCTGGCCGCGAACCGAAAGGGCGTGACCTACCAGCGCATCGAACTCTGGCTCGGCAAGGCCAGACATGAGCCGATCAAGGCCGACCTGTACGTGCAGTCCGACAAACTCGCAAAGCAGGCGCGCTTCGTGACCGACAAACCTGCGGCGCCGACGCTGGTCACCGAAATGCTGCTGCAGGACCAGCTCACGAGCAAGAAGGAAACGCGGGTGCGTTACCTCGCACGCAAGGAGCACAGCGTGCCCGAGGCCTGGCTGAATCCGATGTTCCTGGCGCGCAACCCCGCGCTGGAGTGAGCGTGAAACGACGTGTCGTCGAAGGCTTGGCCGCTTTGCTCGCGCTCGGTGCAGTTGGTGCATGTGCCGCCGCGAACGAGGTCAGCGGGCAGACACGCCCGTCGTGGGCCGAACAAGTCGCCAACCCGAACAGCCCGCTCGCGCAAGCCGCGCAGCTGAACCCCGGCATCGCCGCGCTGCCACGCAGCGGCGCCACGCTCGAGACCGAGCTGCGCGCCAGCAGCCACGGCCTGAGCGGCACCGTCACCTTGCAGCAGCAACGCCTCGAAGGCACACCGGCGCGCAGCAAGGCCTGGGTCAACGAGCTGTATGCGGCGACCGGCAGCGGCGGGTGGCAGTTCAGCGCCGGCAAACGCATCGTCGCGTGGGACGTGGGCTACGGCTTTCGCCCCAACGACGTGGTGCAGCAGGAGACACGCCGCACGCTGATGACGACCACCGCCGAAGGCCGGCCACTGCTGGCGGCCGAGTATTTCGATGCGAGCACGGCGTGGTCTTTCGTTGCCGTCAACCCGACCAAGCCGCGTGCGCAGCGTGGTGCCGAAGAGCCGGCGTTCGCCGCGCGTGTCTACCAACGCGACGGTTCGATCGACTGGCACGGCTTTGCGCGCTACGGTGCGCACACTGGCGGCAGCGTGGGCGCGGCGGCGGCGTGGGTGGCGAACGATGCGCTGGAGTTGCATGCCTCGCTGCGTTACCTGAACGCGGCCGACAGCACGGCCATCGACCCGACGACCGGCGGCCTCGTGCGCAGCAACCCGTGGTCGGACGCGACGGTCCGCCACGCCACGCAACTGCTGGTGGGTAGCACCTGGACCAACGCCGAACAGGTCAGCATATTGGCCGAGGCGTGGTGGGACGGCACGGCCTTGTCCGATGCGCAATGGAACGGCTGGACCGCACGCAACCGCCAGCTCGCTGCGCTGGTCGGCACCCCGGCGCCGGCCAGCGCGATTGCCGGCAACCTCGCCTGGCAAGCCAATGCCTACGGCGCTTCGAGCAACCTGCGCCGCACGAATCTCTTCATGCGCGTGAGTTGGACGTTGGACAAATGGCAGCCCGCGCTCGACCTGCTCTACACCCCGGCCGACGCCGGCCGCACCGTCACCGCATCGCTCGGCTGGCAGGGCGATCGCGTGCGGGTCGACGCTGGCTTGCGCCAGTACGGCGGGCCGGGCGAGGCGGTGTTCGCACAGCTGCCGACGCGTCGGATCGCCTATGTAGCGGGCGCGTGGTCGTTCTGACGGGCGTTGCGGCTACATCGCAAGGCGGCGCGCCATCTCGGCCGCCACGGTGCGCAAGGCGGCGCTCAGCGGCGCATGTTGCGAGGCGCGCCGCCAGAAGACGTGCGCCACGCTGCGCGCCGAAGTGCCACCGCCGTCCGCGGCGGCAGGGTTTCTGCGCGGCTCGAAAGGCGCGTAGTCCTGCAGGCCGTGAAAGCCATCGGTGCGCCAGCGCATCGGCAGCATGTCGTAGAGCGGTGCCAGCGCGAACTGCGGCTTCGCGGGGTCATCGGCCCACAGGCTCAGGTTGCCGAAGTGCATGTCGGTGTTGCCGATCAGGTGGCCGAACTCGAACAGCGCGCGCACGGCAGCGGCATCGAGTGCGCTCATGCGCCGCTGCAAGACCAGCGCGTCGCAGGTGGCGGCCCAGTTCTGGCGCGTGCCACCGACGAAGGCTTCGTGCACCGCGTCGATCGCCACCACGTGGCGCCGCCCCAGCCCGTGCGGGCCGACGCGGTCGAAGCGCAAGGATTCGAGGTAAGTGCGCGTCGTGCTTTCGACGATGCGCGTTTGCGCCACGCTCACGCCGTGTTCTCCGAGCACCTGCAGCGCGAGTGCTTCGGCGTGCAGCAGGTCGTGCCAGCGCTCGCCGAACGGCGTGCCCCGCGGCGGCGAAAACTTCACCAGCACACGCTCACCGGAGGCCAGACCGGTGAGGAACTTGGCCTGCTCGCCACCAGCCGACGAGCCTGCCGGCAAGGTGATGGTGATGTCGGCGG
>JANYFX010000354.1 GCA_025359585.1 Rhizobacter sp.
CCTACGTGAGCCTGCAAGGCAGCGGGCAACTGCTGCGACTGAACCCGAGCACGGGCGCGGCCCTCGGCACGCCGCTCGCGATCGGGCCGAGCCCGCGTGGCATCGCCGTCACCGGCGATTCGGCGCGGGTGTTCGTCACACGCTTCATCTCGCCCGCCACGCGCGGCGAGGTGGTCGAGGTCAACCCGAGTGCCTTCGCCGTGACGCGCACTTTCGCGCTCGCCACCGACCCCGGCCCCGACACCGAAGGTGGTTCGCGCGGCGTGCCGAACTATCTGAACGGGCTCACGATCCAGCCCGACGGCCGGCGCGCCTGGGTGCCGTCGAAGAAAGACAACACATTGCGCGGCCTGTTCCGCGACGGCTTGCCGCTCACCTTCGAGAGCACGGTGCGCACGATCGTCTCGCAGATCGACCTCGGCACGAACGCCGAAGTGCTCGCCAACCGCATCGACCTGAACGACCGCGACATGGCCAACGTGGTCGTGTTCAGCCCGCTCGGCGACTATGCATTCGTCTCGACCCAGGGCACGAACCTGATCGAGGTGATCGACGCCTACAACCGGCGCATTTCCACCGGCATCATCAACCTCGGGCGCGCGCCGCGCGGGCTGCTGATCACGCCGGCCGGGCGCCTGTACGTGCAGAGTTTCATGTCGCGCAGCGTCGCGGTGTTCGACGTGACCGGCATCCTCAACTCCACCACCAACACCAGCACCAAGCTCGCCGAGGTGAACGCCGTCGCAGCCGAACCGCTCGCGGCCCAGGTGCTGGCCGGCAAGCAGCTCTTCTACAACGCCGACGACCGGCGCATGAACCGCGACAAGTACCTCAGCTGCGCCAGCTGCCACCAGGATGGCGGCCACGACGGCCGCGTGATGGACTTCACCGACCGCGGCGAAGGCCTGCGCAAGACCATCCCGCTCAACGGCCGTCGCGGCACCGGCCAGGGGCGTGTGCACTGGACCGGCAACTTCGACGAGATCCAGGACTTCGAGCACGACATCCGCAACGCTTTCGGTGGCACCGGCTTCATGAGCGACGCGCAGTTCAACACCGGCACGCGCAACCAGCCGCTCGGCGACTCGAAGGCCGGTGTGAGCCCGGAGCTCGATGCGCTCGCGGCCTATGTGTCGTCGCTGAACACGGTCGGCACCAGCCCGTTCCGCAACGCCGACGGTTCGATGACCGTCGATGCGGTCGCCGGGCAAAACCTGTTCAACGGCGCAGGCCAATGTGCGAGTTGCCATTCGGGTGCCGACTTCACCGACAGCGCACGCGGCGTGCTGCACGACGTGGGCACGATCAAGGCCTCGTCCGGCAAACGCCTCGGCGCCACCTTGACCGGCTTCGACACGCCGACCTTGCGTGGCATCTGGGACGGCGCCCCATACCTGCACGACGGCTCGGCCGCGACGCTGCTCGACGTGCTGACGACCGCGAACCCGAGCAACCGCCACGGCTCGACGACCGCACTGAGCGCGGCACAACGCCTGCAACTCGTCGCCTACCTGCAGCAGATCGACGACAGTGCCGGCGCGCCGACCGTGGTGACGATCAGCAACCTGTCGGTGAAGGACACGGCCAACGCCGCGTTCTGGACGCTGCAGGGCAACCTGCAGCTCGGCGCCAAGCAGTACGGCGACCGCACCTTCAAGCTGACGACGGTGCCCGCCGAGGTGCTGGGCGCGCTGTGGCTGCAGACCGCGAACAGCTCGAAGAGCTTCACCGGCAACCCGACCGTCACCTTCAACATCAGCCAGGCGGCCGATGTGTACGTCGCCGTCGACGACCGCGTCGGGCTGCTGGCGTGGATGTCGGGCTGGACCAACACCGGCCTGAAGCTGATCAACGACGAGCCGGTGCCCAAGTCCTTCACGCTGTACCGCAAGAACTTCCCGGCCGGCGCCGTGAGCCTCGGGCCTTCGACCTCGGCCGGCAGCATGTACACGGTGATCGTCAGGTAGGGCCGCACTCGCGCGGGCTCTTCGCAAGACTGCAATTCAACCAGGCGCGCGGTCCCGTCGACGACGGGCCGGCGTGTCGCCCATGGATGGAGACATTCGCATGACACGTGCATCACGATCGTTCACGAACGTCGGCCGCGCAACGCGCGCCACACCGCTCGCCGCCTTGACCGCGGCGCTGCTGCTCGCCGCGTGCGGTGGCGCATCCGACACGCCGCAAACCGGCGCCACGGCCGCGGGTTCGGCCGGCGACGAGCGCCAGTCGCGCCTCGCGATCGCACCGAAAGGCGCGGGCGTGTGGTCGGCGCTGATCCCGCTGACGATGGTCACGCCCTCGGCCGCGCTGCTGCCGAACGGCAAGGTCGCGCTGTGGGCCTCGTCGGACCGTTTCACCGACGGCCAGCCAAGCGGCCAGACCTTCACGACACTGTTCGACCCGGCGACGCAAACGGCGGCCGAGACCCTCGTGACCAACACCGGCCACGACATGTTCTGCACCGGCACGACCAACCTGCCCGACGGCCGCATCCTCTCCAACGGCGGCAAGGACAGCGCCAAGACCAGCATCTACGACCCGGTGACGAACGCGTGGAGCACGGGTGCGACCATGACCATTCCGCGCGGCTACAACGCCAACACGCTGACGCAGGACGGCTCGGTCTTCACCTTCGGCGGCTCGTGGAGCGGCGGGCGTGGCAACAAACACGGCGAACGCTGGACGGCAGCCACCGGCTGGCAACGCCTGACCGGCGTGCCGGTCGATTCCGCGCTCGGCAACGACCCCGACTTCGCGTTCCGCGCCGACAACCACATGTGGCTGTTCCCCGCGCCCAACGGCCAGGTGCTGCACGCCGGCCCCGCCGCCAACATGAACTGGATCGACACGCAGGGCGCCGGCAAGATCACGCCGGCCGGCAGCCGCGGCGACGACGCCTACAGCCAGAGTGGCAACGCGGTGATGTACGACATCGGCAAGATCCTGAAGGTCGGTGGCGCCGGCGCCTACGAAGGCCAGAACGCGAACAACCGCGCTTACGTGATCGACATCAACGCGGGCGTCTCGGTGCGCAAGATCGCGCCGATGGCGTATTCGCGCATCTTCAGCAACGGCGTGGTGTTGCCCAATGGCCAGGTGCTCGTGATCGGCGGCCACACCTTCGGCAAACCCTGGGCCGACGACACCTCGGTGCTGGTGCCCGAGCTGTGGGACCCGGTGACCGAAACCTTCACGCCGCTGCCGGTCATCGGCGCGCCGCGCAACTACCACAGCATCGCGCTGCTGCTGCCCGACGCGCGCGTGCTGTCGGCCGGCGGCGGCCTGTGCGGCACCTGCTCCACCAACCACCCGAACGCCCAGATCCTGACGCCGCACTACCTGCTCAACGACGACGGTAGCGCCGCCACGCGGCCGGTGATCAACACCGCGCCGGCCACGGCCACGCACGGCACCAGCATCGCGGTGTCGACGAACTCCGCGATCGCTTCGTTCGCGCTGGTGCGCCTGGGCTCGACCACGCACACGGTCAACAACGACCAGCGCCGCATTCCGCTGCAGTTCAGCAGCACCGGTACGAACGCGTATTCGCTCGCGATCCCGCCGAACCCCGGCGTCGTGGTGCCGGGCTACTACATGCTGTTCGCGATGAACGCGGCCGGTGTGCCTTCGGTGTCGAAGATGGTCCGTGTCGGCGGTGACGCGGCACCGAAGATCGCCAACCCCGGCACGCAGGGCAGCGTCAGCGGCGCGCCCGTGGCGTTGAACATTGCAGCCACCACGCCGACCGGCACGCTGGTCTACAGCGCCACCGGCCTGCCGCCGGGCCTGAGCCTGAACGCCACCACCGGCGCGATCAGCGGCGTGCCGAACACGATCGGCCAGTACGTCGTGACCGTGACGGCGCGCAACGACATGGCGACCACGGCGACGATGCTCGCATGGAACGTCGCGGCACCGGTCGGCGCGACCGTGCAGTACACGATGCTGGAGGCCACCTCCGAGACCAACGCCAACCCCTGGACCTCGATGGCCGAGTTCAACCTGCTCGACCGCGGCGGCGCGGTGATTCCACGCACCGGCTGGGCGGTGAGTGCCGACAGCCAGGAAGCCGCGACCGGGCAGAACTCGGCCGCCGCCGCGATCGACGGCAACGCCACGACCTTCTGGCACACGCAGTACAGCGGCACGGTCGCACCGATGCCGCACCGCTTCGTCGTCAACCTCGGCAGCGCGCGTGGCATCGGCGGTTTCAAGTATCTGCCGCGGCCGGCGGCCGGTGGCACCAACGGCACCATCGCGGGCTACAACTTCTACATCAGCAACGACGGCCAGAACTGGACGCTCGTGAAGAGCGGCAACCTCAACGACTTCCCCGACCGCAGTTCGGAGAAGACGATCACCGTGGACCGCGCGCCCGCCATCGCGCCGATCGCGAACCGCAACAACGTGGTCGGGCAGGCGGTGTCGTTCGGCGTCAGTGCGTCCGACCCGGACGGCGATGCGCTCGCTTATTCGGCCACTGGCTTGCCGAACGGTTTGGCCATCAACGCCGCGAGCGGCTTGATCAGCGGGACGGTCTCTACAGTCGGCAGCTTCACGGTCAACGTGCAGGTCGACGACGGCCACGGCAGCACCGCGTCCACGGCCTTCAACTGGAGCGTCGGCGCGGCCCAACTGGTGATCAACCCGGTGGCCGCAGCGCCGGTGGTCTCGGGGGGCAACGCGAACTTCGTCGTCAGCTCGAACGGTGCCACCGGCACACGCTACCGCTGGACCTTCGGCGACGGCACGGCGCAGACCGCGTATTCGACCGCGACGACGATCGCTCACACCTACGCGGCGCCGGGCCTGTACCTCGTGACGGTCGAAGCGATCGACCCGAACAACGTCGTCACGACACGGACCTTCCGCCAGGCGATCTACGCCGCGACGACCGCCACCCGACCGACAGCCTCGTCGACCGTGGCGATCGAGCCCGGCACGACACCGCGCGTCTGGGTCGTGAACCAGGACAACGACAGCGTCAGCGTCTTCGACGGCGGCAACCAGGCCAAGCGTGGCGAGATCACGGTCGGCACACGTCCGCGCAGCGTCGCGGTCGCACCCGACGGCCGCATCTGGGTCACGAACAAGGGCGACGCCAGCATCAGCATCGTCAGCCCGGGCACGCTCGCGGTGGTGCAGACCGTCGCGTTGCCGAGGGCGAGCCAGCCCTACGGCCTGGCGTTCGCGCCCGACGGCAGCGCGGCCTACGTCGCGCTCGAAGCCACGGGCGTGTTGTTGAAGCTGAACCCGACGACCGGCGCCACGCTCGGCAGCGTGAACGTCGGCGCGAACCCGCGCCACGTGTCGATCGCGGCGGCGAGCAACCGCGTCTTCGTCGCGCGTTTCGTGTCGCCGGCTCTGCCGGGTGAGGGCACGGCGACTGTGCAGACGGCAGTGGCCGGTGTGAGGAAGGGCGGCGAGGTCGTCGTCGTGACACCGGCGATGGCGATCGAACGCACGATCGTGCTGCAGCACAGCGACAAGGCCGACAGCCTGCTGCAAGGCCGCGGCATTCCGAACTACCTGGCGACGGCGGTGATCTCGCCCGACGGCAAGAGCGCGTGGGTGCCTTCGAAGCAGGACAACCTGCTGCGCGGCACATTGCGCGACGGCAACAACCTCGACTTCCAGAACACGGTGCGCGCGATCAGCTCGCGCATCGACCTGACTTCGTTCGCCGAGGACTACGCCGCGCGCATCGACCACGACAACTCCGGCCTGGGCAGCGCGGCGGCTTTCCACCCGACCGGCGCCTACCTGTTCGTCGCGCTGGAAACGAGCCGCCAGGTCGCGGTGGTCGATCCGGTGTCCAAAGCCGAGATCCTCCGCATCACGGTGGGCCGCGCGCCCGATGCGCTGGCGGTGTCAAGTGATGGCCTGAAGCTCTACGTCAACAACTTCATGGACCGCACGCTCGGTGTGTTCGACCTGACCCGGCTCGTCAACTTCGGCGAGCTGAACGTGCCGCTGATCGCCAACGCGGCCGCCGTCGCGACCGAGAAGCTCGCGGCCAACGTGCTGACCGGCAAGCGCCTGTTCTACGACGCGGCCGACACGCGTTTGTCACGCGACGCCTACATCAGCTGCGCCTCGTGCCACAACGACGGTGGCCACGACGGCCGCACCTGGGACTTCACCGGCCTCGGCGAAGGCCTGCGCAACACCATCACGCTGCGCGGGCGCGCCGGTGCGCAGGGCAACAAACACTGGACCGGCAACTTCGACGAAGTGCAGGACTTCGAAGGCCAGATCCGCACGCTCGCGCTCGGCACCGGGCTGATGACCGATGCGCAGTTCAACACCGGCACACGCTCGCAGCCGCTCGGCGACACCAAGGCCGGCGTCAGCGCCGACCTCGATGCGCTGGCCGCGTACGTGGGTTCGCTCAGCGTCAGCGATGCGAGCCCGTTCCGCAACACGAACGGCACGCTGACGAGCGACGCGCTCGCCGGCCAAGCGCTGTTCCGCGGCGCAGGGCAATGCCTGGGCTGCCACGCCGGCACCGACGTGAGCGACAGCGCCGGTGGCGTGCTTCGCAACGTCGGCACGATCAAGGCCTCGTCCGGCAAGCGCCTCGGCGCCACGCTGACCGGCCTGGACACGCCGACGCTGAAAGGTCTGTGGGCAACAGGCCCGTACCTGCACGACGGCTCGGCCGCCACCTTGCTCGACGTGATGACGACCGCCAACGCCGGCGGCCTGCACGGCGCGGCGAGCAGCCTGACGGCAGCGCAGCGAACCCAGCTCGTCGCTTACCTGCAGCAAGTCGACGACACGAACGACCCGGTGACGCTCGCCACGATCGGCAGCCTGTCGGTGAAGGACACGGCGAACGCGGTCGACTGGTCGGTACAGGCCAACTTCCAGGCAGGCACGTTGCAATTCGGCGACCGCACGTTCACCGTGACGACGATCCCGGCGGCGCTCGCCGGTGGCGCGTGGCTGCGCAGCGCCAACGACTCGAAGGCCTACACCGGCACCCCGCTGGTGAGCTTCAGCCTGAACCAAGCTGCCGACGTGTACCTCACACTCGACGATCGAACGCCGGCACCGCCGGCATGGATGGCAGGATGGTCGAACACCGGCTTGAAGATGAGCACGAACGAAGGCGGCACCGCGCGCAGCTTCACGGTCTACACGAAGAGTTTCGTGGCTGGCACGGTCGACCTGGGGCCGTCGGGCCAGGCCGGCCTGAGCCTGTACACGGTGATCGTGAAGTAGGCGCCGCGTGAACAGGGCGCTCGTGCTGCCGACGCTCTTGCTGGCCGCTTCGGTGCTCGCAGCCGGGGCAGGCCCGGCCGGCCGCGGCCACGCGTTGTTCACCGGCGCGGCGCCGCTGCACGGCACGATCAACGGGCACGCCAGTGCCTTGCCGCCGGCCGCCGCACGTTGCGTCAACTGCCACACGATCGGCAGCGCTGCGCCGGGAGCGGCGGCGGCTTCTGTGGCGTCGTTCGGGCCGCTGTTGACGAAACAGGGGCTGACCGGCCTGGTGGCGCGCCGCGGCGGGCCGCCGTCGCGCTACGACGAAGCGGCCTTGTGCCGGCTGCTGCGCCAGGGCGTGGACCCGGCCTGGGTCATGGTGCCGCGCAGCATGCCGCGCTACGAACTGAGCGACGCCGATTGCCAGGCGCTGTGGACCCATCTGACCGAACCGAGCCGACCATGACGAGCGCGTTGCATCGGCCCAATCAACTCTCGCGGCGGCGCTGGCTCGCTGCCGCCGCGGCGCTCGGTGCGGCGCCGTGGGTGGCGGGCGGCGCGAGCGCGCACGGCAGCTTCGGCCCGGTCCAGCCCGCGCTCGTACCGCCGCCGCTGTCACTCCAGGACATCGACGGCAAGCGTGCCGAACTCGGCGCGCTGCTGAAGGGCAAGGTCACGGCCTTGCAGCTGATGTTCACCGGCTGCAGCGCGACTTGCCCGATCCAGGGCGCGATGTTCGCCGAAGCGCAGCAGCAGCTTGCCGGCAGCGACCCGCGCCTGCGCCTGCTCTCGGTCAGCATCGACCCGCTCGGCGACGACCCGAAAGCGCTGCGCGCCTGGCTCGCGAAGTTCGGCGCCGAGGCGCCGCGCTGGAGCGTTGCGCTGCCGCAGCTGAGGGACGTCGACCGGCTGCTCGACTTTCTGCGCGGGCGCGCGCCCGGCACCGACCGGCACACCGCGCAAGCCTTCGTGTTCGACCGCCAGGCCCGCCTCGTCTTCCGCACCGAAGACATGCCGAGCCCGCCCGAGCTCGTGCGCCTGATGCAGACGGTGAACGGCCGCGCCTGAACCCGCTGCCACGGCAGGGTGTGCAAGGCAACACGGGGCGAGCCTGATTCGAGCCCGCGCTACCGAAACGCGCCGGCGCCAGCGATTACGATCCGGCTGTTTCGCATCTGCCGGGCTCCGGGCGCCTCAAGCGCGAGAGCCGCTTGCCGATATCGTTTGTGATGAGCGCAAAACCCACCACCCGTCCGGACCCGACGCTCAAGGCGCGTGCTGCGGCCGTGCCTTGGTGGGCCTGGGTGGGCGCGGCGATCCTGTCGCATCTCGTGCTGCGGCTGGCGGCTGACCTGCCAGCCGGCGAGGTTCTGCAGTACCTCGTGCCAGCGCTTTTGATCGTTGCCGGCGTGTTCGCCCTGCGGCAGCGCCACGCCGGAGGCCGGGCGCAGGGCCGGGCGCCGGGCGCGGACTTCGATGTCGCGTCGATGCGCTGGCGCGAGTTCGAAACCCTGATCGCCCGTGCTTTCGAGGTGCAGGGGTACCACGTCAACGATGCGGGCGCGGCCGGCTCCGATGTCGGCACCGACCTGCTGATGCGCAAGGAGCGCGAGACCTTTCTCGTGCATTGCAAACCCTGGCGAGCCGACAAGGTCGAGATCGAGACGGTGCGGGCGGTTCAGGCGGCGATGCGCTCGCGCGGCGCCCTGGGTGGTTTCATCCTGAGCTCGGGCCGTTTCAGCCGCGAAGCCACGGTGGTGGCGAGCGGCGTCAACATACGGCTCGTCGATGGGCCGGCCCTGCACGCTCTGCTGCATCAAGGCCGCGCCCATGTTGCCCGGCGCGGCCCGGCACCCGCGCCAGCGCCGGTTGCACCGGCCGAAACCGAGCGCGCCCCGGCGCCTCAGCCGCATGCCGTGTTGCCGGCCGAGCTGGCGCTGCCTTGCCCGCTCTGTGGCGCCGACATGAAAAAACGCCTGGCCAAACGCGGTGTCAACGCCGGCCAGTACTTCTGGGGCTGCACCCGGCACCCGGACTGCAAAGGCACACGCCGAGTGCGCCCTGGCTGACCGGCCGCCACGTTCGGGCCGGCCTGCGTTCTGAAACGGAACAGCAGGGATTCCCTCAGGGTATGTCTTGGGTCGATTGGGAATAGCATCGCCGCGCTGGCTGCCAGCCGGGCGCAATTCGCCCGTGCGAGCGGCTTCACGCGACAACCACGACAAACCAGGAGACCTCGATGACGATTCGCTTCAACGTGAATGGAAAAGCAGTGGACGTGAAGGCCGAGGCCGACACGCCGCTGTTGTGGGTGATCCGCGACGAGATCGGCCTGACCGGCACCAAGTTCGGCTGTGGCATGGCGCTGTGTGGCGCCTGCACCGTGCACCTCGACGGCGTGCCCGTGCGCTCGTGCCAGACCCCGCTGTCGGCGGCCGAGGGCAAGAACGTTTCCACCATCGAGGCCATGGCTTCGACCGACCTCGGCAAGAAGGTGCAGGCCGCCTGGGTCGCGCTCGACGTGCCGCAATGTGGCTACTGCCAGTCGGGCCAGATCATGAGCGCGGTTGCCTTGCTCACCGCCAAGCCGAAGCCGACCGACGCCGACATCGACAGTGCCATGTCGGGCAACATCTGCCGCTGTGGCACCTACCCCCGCATCCGCGCCGCCATCCAGATGGCCGCCGGGACGAAAGGAGCCTGAGCCATGACGACCCTTCAAAACAACTCGCGGCGCCAGTTCGTCAAGACCGGCGCCGCCGTCGGCGGCGGCATCTTCTCCGGCGGCCTGCTGGTCGGCTGCGCGACGATGGCCGACAAGGGCCCGACCGCCCTGGCGCCGAGCGCCACCGCGCCGGGCGTGATGACCACGGCCTGGGTCAAGGTCGGCACCGACAACGCGGTCACGATCATCTGCGCCCGCGCTGAAATGGGCCAGGGCGTGTTCACGTCGATGCCGATGTTGGTGGCCGAAGAACTCGAGGTCGATATCGCCAAGGTGCGCATCGAGATGGCACCTGCCGGCGAGCCTTACACCAACACGATGCTCGGTGGCCAGCTGACCGGTGGCTCCACCTCCGTGCGCGAGGCCTACGACGGCCTTCGTGTGGCCGGGGCCCAGGCGCGCATCATGCTCGTGCAGGCGGCGGCCGAGCGCTGGAAGGTCGATCCTTCCACCTGCAGCGCGGCCAACGCCGTGATCACCGGCCCGGGTGGCCAGAAGCTCACCTACGGCGACGTGGCCGAGGCGGCTTCCAAGCTCACGCCGCCGAAAGCGCCCAAGCTGAAAGACGCGAAAGACTTCAAGATCGTCGGCAAATGGGTGCCGCGCCGCGACACGCCGGCCAAGGTCGACGGCAGCGCCGAATTCGGCATCGACGTGAAGTTGCCCGGCATGATGTATGCCGCGCTGGCGCAGTGCCCGGTGATCGGCGGCAAGCCGGTCAGCTTCGACGCGGCGCAAGCCAAGGGCATGCCCGGCGTCAACAGCGTGGTGCAGGTCGGTGACGGCGTGGCCGTGGTGGCCGACACCTACTGGCACGCCCGCAAGGCGCTCGAGACCGTCAAGATCGTCTGGAACGAGGGCGCAGGCAAGTCGCTGAGCTCGGCCAGCGTGGCCGCTGCGCTGAAGACCGCCAGCACCAAGCCGGGTGCCGAGTTCCGCAAGCTCGGCAACTTCGAGGCCGGCTACGGCGCGGCGGCGAAGAAGGTCGAAGCGACCTACGAGCTGCCGTTCCTGTCGCACGCGCCGCTGGAGCCGATGAACTTCACCGCCGACGTGCGCAAGGACTCGTGCCTGCTCTACGGGCCGACGCAGTTCCAGCAGGCTGCGGTCGGCACGGCCCAGGCCATCACCGGCCTGAAGCCCGAGCAGATCACGATGCGCACCACCTTCCTCGGTGGCGGTTTCGGGCGCCGCATCGACTTCGACTTCATCGCCCAGGCGATCGAGATCTCGAAGGCGGTCGGCGCACCGGTCAAGCTGCTGTGGTCGCGTGAAGACGACATGAAGCACGACTTCTATCGCCCGATCAGCCGGCACACGCTCACCGCCGGCCTCGGCGCGAACGGCATGCCGACGGCGATCAAGGTGCACCTCACGTCGCCTTCGGTCACGCAGCGCCTGTTCGCGGCCTTCGTGAAAGACGGGCTCGACCCGTTCATGACCGAAGCGGCCGTGATGCCTTACGACGTGCCGAACCAGCTCGGCCAGGTCGTCATCCACGACACCGGCCTGCGGGTCGGTTACTGGCGTTCGGTGTCGCACGCGCTCAACGTGTTCGCCAACGAGTCGTTCATCGACGAGCTGGCGGTCGCTGCGGGCAAGGACCCGGTCGCCTATCGCCAGGCGCTGCTGACCAAGGAGCCGCGTTACCTGAAGGTGCTGGCCACCGCGGCCGAGAAGTCGGGCTGGGGCAAGCCGGCACCGGCCGGCCGCTCGCGCGGCGTGGCGGTGATGGAAGGCTACGGCACCTACCTCGCGATGGTCTCGGAAGTGTCGGTCTCGGGCAAGGAAGTGCGCGTGCACCGCGTCACGATCGCGGCCGACGTGGGCAGCATGGTCAACGCCAACGTGGTCGCGCAGCAGATCGAAGGCAGCACGATCTTCGGCTTGTCGGCGGCGCTGTTCGGCGAGATCACGCTGAAAGACGGCGTGGTCGAGCAGAGCAACTTCCACGACTATCCGGTTGTGCGCATGAACGAGTCGCCGGTGATCGACGTGCACATGATCGCCAGCACCGAGAAGCCGGGTGGCATCGGCGAGCCGCTGACCGCGTTAAGTATCCGCTG
>JANYFX010000368.1 GCA_025359585.1 Rhizobacter sp.
GCCTCAAAGTACACAGACACCCGGCCCATGGAAACGAACGATGCCGGAAATACGCCGGGTGCAACGGTTGCAACGACGCTGTAGATGAACGCTGCCGACGTGCCCAGACCGATCAGCGTCCACATGTTCGGGCTGCGATGAGCCACTGACTGCACCGCGCGTTCAAAGAACGGCCACCCGGCCCACAGCACGACGGGCAGCGTGAGCACGAGTTCGATCCAGCTCTGCGTCGCCATCTCGAACCATTGCAGCCGATGCCCCGCCATCGCGAGCACGGTGACGACAACGGTCAGTGGCAGCGTCCACACGAAACGCCGCCGAAAGTCCGTCAACTCGGGGCTCTCGCCTTCGTCGAGGGTGGGCATCTCGGGCTCCAGCGCCATGCCGCACTTGGGGCAGGCGCCGGGGTGGTCTTGCCGCACCTCGGGGTGCATCGGGCAGGTGTAGGTCGCGCCTTCGACGGCGGGCTCGGCCGGCAGAGGCAACGACGGCCCGGCCGCATGCTGCGACGCACCCGCCAGCTTCACGAGGTACTTGCCCGGGTCGGCCGAGAACTTGTTCTTGCACCCCGTGCAGCAGAAGTAATAAGCCGTGCTTTCGTGCTGCAGCGCGTGGGCCGACTGCGCGGTGACTTTCATCCCGCACACCGGGTCCTTCGGCGGAGCTTGCTCGGCCGCCGTGGCTGGCAGGGACCCGCAAGTCTTCGTGTCGTTCATCGGATTCTCCTTGAGCGAATGCAGTGCACCCGCTTGTGCATCAAGCATAGACTCCGTACTCGACCCCAGAGTCAAGGACTTTCTGCAATGCCCTCGAACACTTCGGAATCACTGACCCCGTCGTTGACCATAGGCCGGCTGGCGCGGGCCGCCGGCGTGGGCGTCGAGACGATCCGCTACTACCAGCAGCGTGGGCTGCTGCCAGTGCCTGAATCGACCGGCGCGTTCCGGCAGTACCCCTCGGCGCTGGCCGCGCGAATCCACTTCATCAAACGAGCCCAGGAACTGGGCTTTTCGCTGGACGAGATCACCGAACTGCTGCGGCTCGAAGACGGTGCCCACCGCAGTTCGATACGCCGGATCGCCTCCGACCGGCTGGCGCAGATCGAGAAGAAGGTCGCCGACCTCAAGCGCATGCAGAAGGCCTTGAAACACCTGGTCGAGGAATGCGAACACACGCGCGGCGACCTGCCGTGCCCGATCATTGCTTCGCTGGTGCAGACAAGCCGTTCGGCGAGACCGCAGGCCTGAACGGGCCGGGTAGGCATCGGCCTACGCCGCTGCTTCGATGCTTCCGACAGACAGCGGCCGCAGCAAGCGCAATCCTGTGGCTCTTCGACACCCACCGGAAATTCACATGCCCTACCTGACCATGACCGACAAGACCGAGCTCTGCGTGAAGGACTGGGGCAGTGGCCGACCGGTCATCCTGCTGCACGGCTGGCCGCTCTCGTCCGACAGCTGGGACGACCAGGCGATGGCGATTGCCGACGCCGGCTACCGCGCCATCTCTTACGACCGGCGTGGCTTCGGGCGATCGAGCCAGCCCTGGTCGGGCTACGACTACAACACGCTGGCCGACGACCTGGCCAGCGTGATCGAGCAGACCGGCGCGAAAGACGCCACGCTCGTCGGCTTCTCGATGGGCGGCGGCGAAGTGGCACGCTACATGTCGCGCCACAACGGCAAGCACCTGGCCAAGGCGGCGCTGATCTCGTCGGTCGTGCCTTTCATGCTCAAGACACCTGACAACCCGGACGGCACCGAAGCGGCTGTGTTCGAAGACATCACCGGCAGCATCAAGGAAGACCGCGCCAGGTTTTTCGCGGGGTTCTTCAAGGACTTCTTCGGCGTGAACCTGCTCTCGCACCCGACCAGCATCGAGCAGCTCGAATGGGCGCGCACGGTCTCGATGCAGGCCAGCCTGAAAGCGACGCTGGCTTGCGCCAAGTCGTTCGCGACGACCGACTTCCGCCCCGACCTCGCGGCCTTCAAGGTGCCGACGCTGATCATCCACGGCACAGCCGACAAGACCGTGCCGATCGAAGCGGGCGGTCGGGCTGCAGCGAAGGGCATCGCCAACTCGACGCTGATCGAATACGAAGGCGCGCCGCACGGCCTGTTCGCCACCGAGAAAGCGCGATTCACGAGCGACCTGCTGGCGTTCATCAAACGCTGAGTTCGGGCGGCGCGGGCGCCGACCCGCACAATCGGCGCTCATGACGACGTATTTCGCGCGGGCCTTCGGCCCCTGGGTGGCGCAGGTGAATGCACACACGCTGCGGGCCGACCTGACCGCGGGTGTGCTCGGTGCGCTGCTGGTGCTGCCGCAGGGTTTCGCTTTCGCCGCGCTGGCTGGTCTGCCGCCGGAGTACGGCCTGTACACCGCCATCGTGCCGTGCGTGATCGCGGCACTGTTCGGGTCGAGCTGGCACGTGGTGTCAGGCCCGACCAACGCCAACTCGCTGGCACTGTTCGCGATGCTCGCGCCGCTGGCCGTCGTGGGCTCGCCGGCCTACATCCAGCTCGCCCTCGCGGTCACGGTATTGGTCGGTGTGATGCAGTGGCTGATCGGGGCGCTGCGGCTCGGCTCCATCGCCAATTTCATCTCACCCTCGGCGTTGCGCGGGTTCACGAGCGGGGCTGCGCTGCTGATTGCCTTGCATGCGCTGACCGATGTGTTCGGTCTGGCCGCGCCCGAGGCGCACGGCACCCGGGCCTTGTTCGCTTACCTCGGCGAGCATCTCGGTGCGCTGCGGCCGGCGGCGCTGATGGTGGCCGCCTGCACGCTCGTGGTGGTGTTGGTGAGCAGGCGTTTGCTGCCGCGCTGGCCGGGCATGCTGATCGGCCTGGTGGCCGGCACCGCGCTTGCCAGCGTCTTGAACAGCGCGTCGCCGTGGCCGCAATGGGGCACGGTGGCGGTGGTCGGCAGCCTGCCGGCGATCTGGCCGCGCTTCCAGCTGCCGGCGGTGCAGATCGGCAGCCTGCCCGAACTGCTGTCGATCGCGTTCGCGTTGACCATCGTGGCGCTCGGTCAATCGATCTCCATCGCCAAGATGGTGGCGGCGCGCTCCGGCCAGGCCATCGACGCGAACCGCGAATTCCGCGGCCAGGGGCTGTCGAACATCGTCGGCGGCTTCTTCTCGTCGTATGTTTCCTGCGGCTCGCTGAACCGCTCGCTGCCGAACCTGGAAGCCGGCGCGCGCACGCCGCTGGCGGCCGTGTTCGCCTCGCTGTGGCTGCTGTTGCTGCTGGCGTTCACCGCGCCGCTGCTGGCGCTGATCCCGCTGCCGGCGATCGCCGGGCTGCTGCTGGTGGTGGCGTGGTCGCTGCTCGACGTGCCCGGCTGGCGCCGCCTCTGGCGCGACGGCCGCGACGACTTCGTGATCGCCGCGGTGACGGCGCTGGCCACGGTGACGATCCGGATCGAGATGGCGATCGTGCTCGGTACGATCCTGTCGCTGGTGGTCTACCTGCACCGCACCTCGCGGCCCTACATGCGGGTGATG
>JANYFX010000380.1 GCA_025359585.1 Rhizobacter sp.
ACTCAAACAGGCTGCGGCAAGTTAGATGACGAAGCGCGTTGCGCGCGCCGACCTCGGCCCTGCGCTCCTCGTCACCACAGACATCGCCCCCCGCCGGCTACCGCCCGCCGCGCGCTCACCACCGTGGCTTTTCCGTGGACGAGCAAAGACGTGCCAGCAAAGGCGCGTGCGGGCAGGCTGGAGCGCGCCTCTGGAGCGCCGAGAAGCGCAGGGCTCGTGGCCTCGCGCGCAGCGCGAGTTGTGAACTGACTCGTCGCAGCTGTTTGAGTGCAGTGAGCATAGCGAACGAAGCGAGTTCTGCGACGGGGCCACGACAGCGAAGCGCGGAAGCCTGCTCGCACGCGCCTTTGCCCCGCCGAAACATCGGCAACGCAGAGCCACTAAGATGCCTCATCTCACCAGCGACATTCGATGGCATCCGGATCAATGACTTCCCCGCGCCCGCCCAAGATCCCCGAATCCGTCCTCGTCGTGATCCACACCGCCGAACTCGACGTGCTGTTGATCGAGCGCGCCGACAAACCCGGTTACTGGCAAAGCGTGACTGGCTCGAAAGACCGCGTCGATGAGCCGTTGACTGAAACGGCCATCCGTGAGGTCGCCGAAGAAACCGGCATCGTGATTGGTTCGCTCGACGTGCCGGCGCGGAACCTGCGTGACTGGCAGATGCACAACGTCTACGAGATCTACCCGGTCTGGCGGCACCGTTACGCCAGCGGCGTGACCCACAACACCGAACACGTGTTCGGCCTGCAGGTGCCGCGCGACGTGCCGGTGAAACTGGCGCCACGCGAGCACCTTCAATACCGCTGGCTCGGCTGGCAGGTCGCCGCCGACGCCTGTTTTTCGCCGAGCAACGCGGCCGCGATCCGGCGCCTGGCACAAATGAGTTGACCCGCATGCGCAGCACCCACGCCCATTCGACCATGCAGCACCCGAGCGACGTGCTGCGCGTCGCCACCTACAACATCCACAAGGGCGTGCGCGGTGTCGGCCCGCGCAAGCGGCTTGAGATCCACAACCTCGCGCTCGGCATCGAAGCGCTCGACACCGACCTGGTGTTCCTGCAGGAAGTGCGCTCGCTGAACCGCGCCGAAGCGAAGTTTTTCCCCGACACCCACATCGGCTGGCCGCGCATGCCGCAGGCCGACTACCTCGCACCCGAAGGTTACGACGTGGCCTACCGCACCAACGCCACCACGCGCCATGGCGAGCACGGCAACGCGCTGCTCTCGCGCTGGCCGCTCGGTGACATCGGCCACCACGACGTTTCCGACCACCGCTTCGAGCAGCGCGGCCTGTTGCACGTGACGGTGCACTGGAACGGCGTGCTGGTGCACGCCATCGTTGCCCACTTCGGCTTGATGCACGCGAGCCGGGTGCGCCAGGTCGAGCGGCTCGCCCGCTTCATCGAGGCCGAAGTGCCGAAGGATGAACTGCTGATCGTGGCGGGCGACTTCAACGACTGGGGCCAGAAGCTCGACCAGCTGATGCACGGTTTCAAACTGCAGCGCGCCCGTGTCGACGGCGATCCACCGGCGCGCTTCAACACCTTCCCGTCGCGCCTGCCGGTGTTTTCGATGGACCGCATCTACATGCGCGGGCTGCGCTGCCTGTCGACCTCGGTGCCGCGCGGCGCGGCCTGGGCGCGCATGTCCGACCACCTGCCGCTGGTGGCCGAACTGGCGCTCGAATGACACGCGCCGCAGGATGACCCGCGCGCTTCGCCCCGACCACCGGCTCACCCTGCTCAAGGGCGGCGGGGCGATGTTCCCGGCGCTGGTCGAAGCGATCGTGGGCGCCCGCGCCCAGGTGCTGCTCGAAACCTACATCTTCGAGTTCGACCGCGCCGTGCTCGCCGTGGCCGAAGCGCTCGAACAGGCGGCCGCCCGGGGTGTGACGGTGCGTGTCGTCGTCGATGGCGTGGGCACCGGCGACGTGCCGGCCGAGTGGCAACAGCGCTGGCGCGCTGCCGGCGTGCAGTGGGCCGTGTTCAACCCGGCGCGCGGCTGGCGGCTGCTGTTCCCGAAGCGCTGGCGGCGCATGCACCGCAAGCTCTGCGTCGTCGACGGCGAAACGGCCTTCTGCGGCGGCATCAACCTGCTCGACGACTACTACGATCCGAACCACGGCGAGCTCGACCAGCCGCGCTTCGACTTCGCGGTGCGTGTCAACGGCCCGCTCGTGGCCGACGTGCACGACACGATGACCCGCTTGTGGGCGCGCCTGCAGATCGCCCGCGAAGCGCGCGAGCGCGACTTCGAAGGCGCGCTGAAAGCGGTGCGTGCGGCCGCGCGTGCGGGCACCGACATGGGCACGGCCGAAGCCACCACGATTGCCCCGCAGCGCAGCACCGAGAGCGGTGCGCTGGCCTCGCTGGTGCTGCGCGACAACGTGCGGTTCCGGCGCAGCATCGAGGGCATCTACCGTGTGGCGATCGCTCAGGCCCGAAGCGAGATCCTGATCGCCAACGCCTATTTCATACCGGGCGTGCAACTGCAGCGTACCCTGCTGCGCGCGGCCCAGCGTGGCGTGCGCATCACGCTGCTGCTGCAGGCGAAGTACGAGTACTTCATGCAGTACCACGCGAGCCGCGCGGTCTATGGCGTGATGCTGAACGCCGGCATTCAGATCATCGAATACGAGCCGAGCTTCCTGCACGCCAAGGTCGCGGTGATGGATGCAGGCGACGGCGCGCTCGCCACCGTGGGCTCGTCGAACCTCGACCCGCTGAGCCTGCTGCTGGCGCGCGAGGCCAACATCTTCGTGCGCGACGACGCTTTTGCCACCGAACTGCGCGCGCATTTGATCGACGCCATCGAGCACAAGGGCCGCCGCGTCGACCCCGCCGAGCACGGGCGCCGCCCGCTTTTCACGCGCGGCCTGACCTGGGTCGCCTACGGGCTGATGCGCATGTTGCTGCTGGTGAGCGGCAAGCGCTATTGAAGCCTTGCCGGCCCATGGCTTCGCTGCCCGTCGACGACCTGATCGTGCAGCGCCCCGAGGGGCTGTACTGCCCGGCGGGCGATTTCTACATCGACCCGTGGCGCCCGGTCGATCGTGCCGTGATCACCCACGCCCACGCCGACCACGCGCGGCGCGGCCATGCGGCTTACCTCGCTGCCGCGCCGGCCGAAGGCGTGCTGCGCTCGCGGCTGGGCGATATCCACCTGCAGACCTTGCCTTATGGCGAGCTCATCGACCACTTCGGTGTGCGCCTGTCGCTGCACCCGGCTGGCCATGTGCTCGGTTCGGCGCAAGTGCGGCTCGAACATGGCGGGCGCGTGTGGGTCGCGTCGGGCGATTACTTCGTCGCCGGGGCCGAGGCCGATTCGCGCGAAGACAACCAGACCTGTGCACCTTTCGAGCCGGTGCGCTGCGACTGCTTCATCACCGAAAGCACCTTCGGCCTGCCGATCTACCGCTGGGCGCCGCAGCGTGAGTTGTTCGCCGACATCGACCGCTGGTGGTCGGCCAACGCCGAGGCCGGCCGCGCCAGCCTGTTGATGGGCTACAGCTTCGGCAAGGCGCAGCGCATCCTGGCCGGGGTCGATCCGAACATCGGGCCGATCTTCGTGCACGGTGCGGTCGAGCCGCTGAACCGCGCGTATCGCGCGGCCGGCGTGGCCTTGCCCAACACGCAGCTCGTGTCAGACGTTAGCGACAAGGCGAGTTTCAAGCGCGCCCTCGTGATCGCACCGCCTTCGGTACAGAACTCGGCGTGGACGCAGCGCCTCGGCGACTTCAGCGACGCGTTCGCCAGCGGCTGGATGCAACTGCGCGGTGCACGCCGGCGCCGTGCCGTCGACCGCGGTTTCGTGCTCAGCGACCACGCCGACTGGCCTGGCCTGCAGCGCGCCATCGCGGCCACCGGCGCGCAGCGTGTGATCGTGACGCATGGCTACGAAAGCGTGATGGTGCGTTGGCTCAGCGAACAAGGCCTGGAGGCGGGCTCGTTCAACACCGAGTACGGCGACGAGCACGAGGCCCGCGACGAGGCTGGAGACGCTGCTGCCAATGCAGCGGCAGCCTCGCCATGAAAGCCTTCGCGCAGCTCTTCAGCGAGCTCGATGCGAGCACCGCCACAGGTGCCAAGGTCGCCGCATTGAAGCGCTACTTCACTGTTGCTGCGCCGGCAGATGCGGCCTGGGCGGTCTACTTTCTCGCTGGTGGAAAGCCACGGCAGGTCGTGCCCACCGCCGTGCTGCGCGCACTCGCCTGCGAGCGTGCCGGCCTGGCGCCATGGTTGTTCGAAGAGGCCTACCAGGCCGTCGGTGACCTCGCCGAAACCATTGCGCACGTGCTGCCGCCGCCGGGCGCATCGAGCGACATCGGCCTGGCCGAATGGGTCGAGCAACGCTTGTTGACTTTGCGTGGCGCCGACCCTGCGGAGCAATCGCGGCGCATCGCCGCGTACTGGAACGAACTCGACACCGCCGGCCGCTTCCTGCTGACCAAGCTGATCGGTGGCGGCTTTCGTGTCGGCGTCAGCAAGCTGCTGGTGCAGCGCGCGCTGGCCGAGCATGCGGCGCTCGACCCGAAGCTCGTCGCACAACGTCTGATGGGCTACACCGATGCGAAGCGGATCCCCGACGCGGCGCGCTTCGAGCAGCTCGTGTCGCACACAGTGAGCGGGCCGGCCGACGCAGGTCAGCCGTATCCGTTCTTCCTCGCCCATCAGCTCGATGCCAGCGTGGAAGAGTTCGAGACGAAGCTCGGCCCGCCCGCCGACTGGCTGGTCGAATGGAAGTACGACGGCATCCGTGCGCAGCTGGTCAAACGCGCCGGAACGGTGTGGGTCTGGTCGCGTGGCGAAGAGCTGATGACCGACCGCTTCCCCGAGGTCGTGGCTTTCGCCGCCGCGCTGCCCGACGGCACGGTGCTCGACGGCGAGATCGTGGTGTGGAAGGGCGCCGGTCCGGCACCCTTCAATCTTCTGCAGCAGCGCATCGGCCGCAAGACGCTGAACAAAAAGCTGCTGGCCGACGCGCCCGTCGCCTTCATCGCTTACGACCTGCTCGAATGGCAAGGCGCGGACCAGCGCGGGCAGCCGCAATCGCTTCGGCGCAGCCTGCTCGAAGCGGCCGTGCAGGCCGTGCCCGGCCTGCACCTCTCACCGACCGAACAGCGCGCGAGCTGGGCCGAATTGGCCACGTTGCGCGAGGAGTCACGCGCCCGGGGCGTCGAAGGCTTCATGCTCAAGCACGTCGACGCACGCTACGGCACCGGCCGCACCAAGGCCGATGGCACGTGGTGGAAGTGGAAGATCGCGCCGCTCAGCGTCGACGCGGTGTTGATCTACGCGCAGGCCGGCCACGGCCGCCGCGCCAGCGTCTACACCGACTACACCTTCGCGGTCTGGAACCGCGCACCACGCGACGCGGCCGAAGCGCAGGCCGTGGTCGATGCCATCGAACGCCACGAACCGCCACTGCCCGACGCCTTGCAACTCGTCGCCTTCGCGAAGGCCTATTCCGGCCTCACCGACGCCGAGTTTCGCGGTGTCGACAAGGTGATCCGCGCGACGACGATCGAGAAGTTCGGCCCGGTGCGCAGCGTCAAGCCGTCGATGGTGTTCGAGCTCGGTTTCGAGGGCATCAACCGCAGCCCGCGCCACAAGAGCGGCATCGCGGTGCGCTTTCCCCGCATGCTGCGCATTCGGGCCGACAAGCCGCTGCACGAGGCCGACACGATGCTGCAGCTCGAAGCGCTGCTGGCGCTGGCGGGTTGACCCCGTGCCGATTCAACCGATGTTCAGCCGCGCCAGCACCTCGGGTGCTCCGCTGCCTGTGGCCCGCAACACCAGGCCTTCGCCGGAGCCGGTGCTCTCGCCCGCCAGTTCCGCCAACACGAACATGTGAGTGACCCACACGTCGAAGGGCCGGCCCGGTGCCGACGTTGTCAGCAGCGCTTGCCGCAGTGTCTTCACGTGCTCGGCGTTGCGGGCCTCGCCGGCAGCGCGCGGTGAACCGAGCGCCGCCCACCGTTCGGTCGCGCCGAAGGCAAGCAGGGCGGTGTCGACGCAGCGGCACCACGGGCTGCTGCGCACTCGCGCCGGCTTGAGCGCGCGGGCCTCGAACCACGCGCCGATGTGGCGTGCCTGGGCCCGGCCTTCGTCGTTCAGGTTGCGCTGCGTGCCGCACTCGCCGAGCCGGAACCCGGGCGGGTCGAACACGCCAGGCGCGAGCGCGTGGCGCATTGCCAGCACGGCCCCACCCGCCCGCAGCGCGGCTTCGGCGTCACGCTCGGCGGCCCGGGTGAGCGCGGCCGACCAGGCCAGCCCGACCGCGAGCACGCCGCGGCGCCGGATCACGGAACCCGCCCGCGGGCCGGCGTGTTGTGGCGAGACGAGAGGTGTGCGTGCATCGAAACGAGGCTCCTGTCACGAATCATCGTGCCGGCCACGGGGCCACGCCTGCGGCGGCGGCAATCCGGGCTTGCCATCAGGGTCATGTCAGCTTTCGACGCTACGTTGCGAATGTTTGCATGCAAAAAAATCAATGAGGGAGACGAACGATGAATCGGTGTCTGAAGAATTTGTGGTGGTTTGTGTTGCTGATGGGGGCGTTCGGCACGGCCGCCGCAGCGCCCCTGCCCGCCGACGACAATGATCGCGCTTGCTGGCTGAGCCACACACACGAGCGAACGCGGGCGAACCTGAAAGAGCTGACCGTCGTCGACTTCTCCAACCTGCGCAACGGCTACAAGGTGGCGTCACCGATCCAGGTCGATTTCGCAGTGCGTGGCATGGGGGTGGTGCCGGCGGGCAAGGAGCTCAAAGGCACCGGCCACCACCACATTCTGGTGGACACGCGCATGCCCCCCAGCGTCACCGACAAGCTCCCGTTCAACGACAAGCACCGGCACTTCGGCAAAGGCCAGACCTCGACGCTGCTCGACCTGCCGGCCGGCAAACACACCCTGCGCCTGCTCTTCGCCGACCACGAGCACCGGCCCTATTTCGTGTTCAGCCCCGAGATCACGGTCGAGGTGCTGGGCCCGCGCAGCGCGGTGCCGCGGCCGAAGATCGACCCGAAGAATTTCGACGCCACCTGCGCCGCGTGGTACCAGGACGAAGTCTCGCGCCCGCGCCCGGCCGACGAGCCGCTGCACTTCACCAATCTGCGTGCCGGCGAAGCACTCGTCAGCCCTTTCAACGTGCGCCTGGGTGTCGATGGTTACGGCATCTGCGCTCGCGGGCAATCGGCCGAGAAGACCGGGCACTTCATGCTCGATGTGCTGGCGCGCGCCGACCGCAAGCCGGTGCAGAGCTTCGATCTTTCGAACGGCGCCACCCAGGCGAACCTGTTCATCGGCGTTGGCAACTACTTTCTGCGGCTGCGCTTCGTCGACCCGGTGAGTGGCGCCGACCTGCTGCGCCCGCACGAATTGCCGGTCAGCGTGACGCAGCAAGACCGCGTCTGAGCCGACACGCGCGCGGCTCAGCGCACGCTTTCCCACCACGGGTTGGCCGGGAACGGCCGGTCGGCATCGACGATCTCGCCGATGCGCGGCGTCAGCACCTCGACCTGGCTTTCGCGCGCGGCCGCCAGCGTGCGCTTGATCGGCTCGTCCCACGCATGGAATGCCAGGTTGAAGGTGCCCCAGTGCACCGGGAACAAACGCTTCGCACGCACATCGAGGTGGGCGCGCACCGCGTCTTCGGGGCTCATGTGGATGTCGAGCCAGGGCGCGCCCGGGCCGTAGGCGCCGACCTTGATGAAGCTCAGGTCGAACGGCCCGAAGCGTTCGCCGATGCTGCGGAAGTGGTCTGAAAAGCCGGTGTCGCCGCTGACGTAGAAGCGGTGCTGCGGGCCGATCACCGACCACGAGCCCCACAGCGTCGCGTTCTTGTCGCCGAGGCCGCGGCCCGAGTAGTGGCGCGATGGGGTCGAGACGATGCGCACGCCTTTCAACGTTTCTTCTTTCCACCACTCCAGATCGTGGATCTGCGCCTCCGGCACGCCCCAGGCCTGCAGGTGCGCGCCGATGCCGAGCGGCACGAAGAAGGCAGTGCCTCGCCCGGCCAGGTGCTGCACGGTGCGCATGTCGAGGTGGTCGTAGTGGTCGTGCGTGATCAACACGGCGTCGATCGTGGTCAGGTCGGCGAGAAGGATCGGCGGCGGGTGAAAGCGCTTCGGGCCGAAGTCGAACGGCGACGCGTATTCCGAGAAGATCGGGTCGACCAGCAGGCGCAGGCCATCGACCTCGATGAACACGCTGGCGTGGCCGATCCAGAACGCGCGCAGGCCGGATGCCGCAGGCGCGGCCTTCAGTGTGTCGGGCGCTACCGCGAGCACGGGAATCGCCGAAGGCGGTTCACGCACTTCGTCACCGAAGAATTGTCCGCGGACCAGCGCCCACACATCGGCGGCGCGGTAGCCGGCCGGCGGCAGCGGATTGACGAACACACCGTCGTGGTACTGCGGGTTGGCCCGTGCGCGCACCAGCCGCTCGCCGGTGAGCTTGGCGCCGAAGGGGGGTGTCGACAGCACATAGACGGCTGCGGCAACGAGCAACAGAACGAGCACCAGCAACCCAGCGGCGATGCGCCAGCGCCAACGGAGCGCGCCGACTGGTACGTTCATCGCCGCAACGCGCGCAGCGCAGGCGCTGCGCGGAGCTGGCTTACCTCGATGCCGTTCCAGTTCGTGAGGCGGGCGTCGCTGAGCGAGTTCATCAGGCGCGCGCTTTCGTCGTCGAGCGTCACGAAGGCTTCGATCACGGCCGCCATCACCACCTCGCAGGCGCGAGCGTTGTTGCCGTCGTCGATCTTGATCGCCACGCCAAGTCCCAGCTCCGGCAAGGCCGCGCAGAACACGCCTTCGGCGCCGACCTTGCAGAACACTCGCTCGCCGAGTTGTTGCATCACACGGGTGTCGAAACGGCCGCTGCCAGCGACCATGTACGGCGCCTTGGCCACGGCCGCACGCAGGCGTTTGGCGGCTTGCGCGTGGCCGCTGCTCAGGCCGGTGCCGGTGCCCATGCGCGCGAAGGCGTGGGCGAGGTGGCGCAGCGGGATCGCGTAGGTCGGGATCGAACAACCGTCGGTACCGCGTGCCGTGGCCGCCAGGTCGAAGCCGGTGGTCGCTTGCAATGACGCCGTCACCTCGCGCATCACCGGGTGCTCGGGGCCGACGTAGCCGCGCAAGTACTGCCGCAGGTTCGGCCCCGTGCCGTTCAGCGCACAGGCCAGGCACAGAAAGCCGGCGTGTTTGCCGGAACAGTTGTTGTGCAATGCGCTCGGCTCGCGGCCCTGCACGGCGAGCGTGCGCGCGGCCGATTCCAGGTAAGGCCAGTGCGCGCCGCATTCGAGCGCGGCGGCGTCGAGCCCGGCCTTCGCCAGCATCTTCGCGACCGTCTGCGCGTGCACTTCTTCGCCGCCGTGCGAGGCGCAGGCGACCGCGAGTTCTTCGTCGCTCAAGCCGAGCTGGTCGGCCGCGCCGCTGGCCACGAGCGGCAGCGCCTGCAGCAGCTTCACCGCCGAGCGCGGGAAGATCGGGTGGTCGATGTCGCCGAGCCGCACCACCACGGCGCCGTCGGCATCGAGGACCGCCAGCGCACCGCAGTGGCTCGACTCGAGCACGCCACCACGTTTCACTTCAACGAGCAGAGGGTTCATGCGCCAACTGTAGCGCGCGTGGCCGCACCGACAATCTGGCCGAATGTCTGCCACCGCGCTCGCCCTCGTCATTGCCGCCGCCTTGTTGCATTCGGTCTGGAACATCGTCGCCAAGAAGGCCGGCGGCGACGACCGCTTCGCGTTGATCACCGCGTTGATGCTGATCACGCTGTGGGCACCCGTCGGCGTGTGGGCCTGCTGGGGCGTGATGCCGCTCTGGGGCTGGCTCGAGTGGGGCGTGCTGCTGGCCAGCGCGGTCGTGCACCTCGTGTATTTCACGACGCTGCTGCGCGGCTATCGGCTCTCGGACCTGACGGTCGTGTACCCGCTCGCGCGCGGCACCGGGCCGCTCTTGAGTTCGTTCGGCGCGGTGCTGTTGCTGGGCGAGCGGCTCAGTCTTGCCGGCATGCTCGGTGTCGTGGCCGTCACGCTCGGCGTGTTCTTCATCGCCGGCGGCCCGGCGCTGTGGGCCAAGGTGCACGACCCGCTGCAGCGCCAGCGGGTGCGCACCGGTCTCGCCTATGGGGCGGCGACGGGCGCACTGATCGCGGGCTACACCTTGATCGACGGCTATGCGGTGAAGGTGCTGCTGCTGTCGCCGATCGTGGTCGACTACGTGGGCAACCTGTTCCGCGTGCCTTTCCTCTTGCCCGCGGCGCTGCGCGACCCGGCCGGGTTCTGGCGCTCGTGGCACACGCAGTGGCGCCACGCGCTGGTGGTGGCGGTGCTCGGGCCACTGGCCTACGTGCTGGTGCTTTACGCAGTGCGAATGGCGCCGCTCAGCCACGTGGCGCCGGCGCGCGAAGTGTCGATGCTGTTCGCGGCGCTGATCGGCGGGCGCCTGCTCGGTGAGGGCGAGCGCGGCTTGCGCATCGCCGGTGCGGTCTTCATTGCTGCGGGTGTGGCGGCGCTTGCGCTTGGGTAGAGTTCATCGATGACCTTGACAGCAACTCCCACGCTTCTCGCCGGCATCGACTTCAGTTGCAACCCGAGCCAACGCAAACCCGTCAGCGTGGCGCTCGGCCACCTCTTGGGTCCGGTGCTGAAACTTCAACGTCTCGAAAATTTCAGCACGCTCGACGCGTTTTCCAGCTGGCTCGCCACACCCGGCCCTTGGCTCGGTGCGTTCGACTTTCCGTTCGGGCTGCCGCGTGCGTTCGTCGAAGCGAACGGGCTCGGTAGCACTTGCGAAGAACTGATCGGCAACGTGCGCGCACGCTGCCCGACCCGCATGCAGTGGCGCAGCTTCATCGACACCTGGGGCAACACGCAGCCCGCCGGCCAGCGCCTGCTGCACCGGCGCACCGACACCGCACTGCAGGGCCTGAGCTCGACCAGCCCGCTGCAAACGCGCTATGTGCCGGTCGGCTTCATGTACTACGAAGGCGTGCCGCGCCTGCTCGACGCCGGCGTGACGCTACCGCAGATGCACGCCGGCGACCCGGCGCGCGTGGCTGTCGAAGGCTACCCCGGCCTGTTGGCCCACGAGCTGATCGGCCGCCGTTCGTACAAGAACAAGGAAGAGGCCGATCGCCTGATCGCACGCAAGGAGATCCTCGACGCGCTCGAACAAGGTCGCAGCCGGCTCGGCCTGCGCTTGCGCCTGACGCACGCCCAACGCGACCATGTGATCGACGACGCGAGCGGCGACCGGCTCGACGCTGTGCTGTGCCTGATGCAGGCGGCGTGGGCGAGTACGCGGGCGGGCTGCGGCCTGCCCGAAAGCATCGACCCGATCGAGGGCTGGATCGTCAGCGCTTGACGGGCGGGCCTGCCTTGCCGCACGCAGGCGCTGGTGCGTGAAGCGACTCCGCCGCCGCGAACGGCTGGTCTGCGTTTTTCTGCAGTTCGTCGCATAGGGGTGTCGTTTTGCGCCGGCCCCTGTCACGATGCACAGCACCGAAACTCCGGTCGCGACAGCCGCTCGCGCCCCGAGCTTGCGCCAACACAGGAGCCATCACCATGGACGCAGCGCCCGCCACAGAGCCGTCAGCGAACCCGCCCAGCCCCGCACCGTTCGCACCTGTCGCCACGGGCCAGCGCATCGAGGCGCTCGATGTCGTGCGCGGCTTTGCGCTGCTCGGCATCTTCCTGATGAACATCGAGTGGTTCAACCGCCCCATCTCCTCGCTGGGCGAGGGCATGCCGCGCGGGCTGTCGGGGCTGGACTGGCTGGCGAGCTGGTTCGTCGCCTACTTCGTGGCGGGCAAGTTCTGGACGATCTTCTCGCTGCTGTTCGGCATGGGCTTCGCCGTGATGCTGGTGCGCGCCGAGCGTGCCGGCCGCGCGTTCACCAAGCTGTACCTGCGCCGCATCCTGGCGCTCGCCGTTTTCGGCGCGGTGCACTTCATCTACGTGTGGGAAGGCGACATCCTGTTCAGCTATGCGGTGGGGGCGCTGGGCTTGCTGATCGTGCTGTACGGCAGGGCCAGGTACATCCTGATCGTGTGCGCCGCGCTCGTGGGGCTGGGGTTCATTCCGGACGCCGACGCGTTTTTCGGCGTCGCCGGCGGGCTGGCGGCCATCGGCTTGCTGGCGCTGTACCTGCGGGGCGAAAAGCGCCTCCGCTGGCGCGGGGTTTCGCTGCCCGTGTTCTGCGTCATCTTGTTGCTGGCCGGTGTGCTGATGTCCATCGCCGCGGTCGTGTTCTGGGTGCTGCCCAACGGCCCGACCGAGCCGCGCGTGCCGCTGTCCGTGTTCGGCCCGTTGCTGTTCATCACGGGCTGGTTGTCGTGGAAGTACTTTGACCCGCCCGAGAAGCGCAGCCTGCGCATGGCCGTCAGCATCTACATCTTTGCCGGCGTGGCGATGACGGGGATGAGCCTGATCCAGCACTTCATCCCGGACCCGGCGGCTGCCGTGGCTTCGGTCGACAAGAAGCCGGTGGCCTCGGCCCCTGCCGCCACGCCGGACGCCGCCAGCGTGGCGCCGCCCGCGTCGGCAGCGAAGGCCACGGCGGAGAAGCCGAAAAAGAGCAAGGAAGAGCGCGCGGTCGAAATGAAGGCCGAACGCGAAAAACGGCTCAAGGAGCGCTCCGCCCGCAAGGCCGAGGAGATCAAGGTCTTCAGCACCGGCACCTACCTCGAAACCGTGGACTGGCGCGCGCGTCAGTTCCTCGAGAAAGCCGTCGGCGATGCCGGGTTCGCGGTGGCGCTGGTGGGCATGTTCCTGATGGGGGTCTGGTTCGTGCGCTCCGGCGTGATGGAAGACAGCACCCGTCACCTCGCGTTCTTCCGCAAGCTGGCGCTCTACGGCCTGCCGCTGGGCATAGGCCTGGGTCTGCTCACCGGCTTCATCACGCTGTCGCACACACCGGGCGACCGCCACGACGGCTGGGGCATCGCACGCGGGCTGATGATGCTGGGCAACCTGCCGGCCTGCCTGGGTTACGTCGGGCTGGTGGTGACGATGCTGCACAGCCGCAGTGCCTTCTCGCGCATCCGCGTGCTGGCGCCGCTGGGCCGCATGGCTTTGACCAACTACCTGATGCAGTCGCTGATCTGCATGGCTTTCTTCTATGGCTTCGGGCTCGGCCACTGGGGCATGCCACGGGCGCAGCAGGTGCTCTTCGTGGTGGTGGTGTACGCGGCGCAGATCGCGTTCAGCCACTGGTGGCTGGCGCGCTTCCGCTACGGTCCGATGGAATGGCTGTGGCGCGGCTTCACGTACCGCCAGGTGCCGCCGCTGCGCATCGACCACAGCGCGGCTGCGGCGCCGGCTCAGGCGGCCTAGGGAGCGCGCCAGGTTACTTGGCCGGCACGAGCTCGATGCGTTGCACGGCGACCGCCTCGACCCGGGCCCGCGTGTAGAGCAGCGGGAAGTACTCGCCCCTCAGCCACATCGGCACCAGGTCGCGATAGTGCGGGCTGCCCGGGTCGCCCGACTGGCCGGGTGTGTTCATCGCACGCGAGTTGTCCCAGTCGCCCACATCGATGACGACGCGAAACGACGGGCCTCCGATCTGGCGGAAGCTCGCGGGGTCGTAGGCGGATACGCTCACCGTGTCGCCGCCGCCCTGCTTCGGCAACGGGCCGACGTTGAGTCGGGCGCGCGTCGCCTCGTCGGCGGCATTCGCCAGCGGGTGCGCGAGCAGGACCTGGTGCAGCTTGTCCCAGCGCCAGGCAGAAGGGTTGGTCCCGCCGAGCTGCTGCAGCTCGGCCCAGGCCATGGCCAGACTTCTGTCGACGATCTCGTCGCGGCGCGCGGTGGCACGGCTGCCCAGCGCGGGGGCGGGTTGTTCCATCGTTTCCAGCAACAGTTCCACATCGGTCGTGCGGATGAGCCGGGCCGCCGCAGGTTGCAGCAGCACGTCTTTCAAAGCCGGGCCGAGGTGCCGCGACCACCACAGCTCGAACAACGCCGCCGCGGCCGAACCACCGGTCTCCACCGCGTTCCATTCCAGCAGCAGGCGGGCGGCGGCCTTGGCGCGTGTGTCGTTCAGGCTCGCGCCACGCAGCACCGCCTGCATGCGGCGCGCCGAAATGGACAACAGGTCGGTCTGCAGCCGCATCGAGTCTTCGATGCTCAGCGAGGGCCGCGACTTGAGCGTCTCGGCGACACGCTGCCAGCGTGACGCCGACGGCCATTCGAAACCCAGCTTGCGCTCGTGATACGGGTAGCCCGCAGGCAGGTTCTGTTCGTTCGCCGAGGCCAGCCAGCCGCTGGTCGGGTTGAGCGCGAACGGCAACTGCTGGCCCGACCAGAAACCCGCCCACTCGTAGCGCCCGTCGCCGGGCACCGGCAGCAGGCCGTCCCAGTTGGGCCGCACCGGTGCCAGGCCACCCGTGACCCAGCCGATGTTGCCAGCCGTGTCGGCGTAGAGCTGGTTCTCGCTCGGCGCGCCCCACTGCGCCATCGCGCGCTTGAACTCGGTGAAGTTGCGGGCGTGCATGTAGTCGATGCTGCCGAAGTAGGGCGCCATGCCGGGTTCGAACCAGGCCGAACGCACGGCGTAGGCCCGGCCCTGGCGCGGGTCGGCATGGATCACCGGGCCGTGGCGCGTGAACAGCAGTTCGACCGCCACCGGCTCGCGCCCGCGCACCGGGATCGATTCGGTCACCACGCTCATCTTCTCCCACGCGCCCTTGTAGCGGTACTCGTTCGGCTGCCCGTCGCGGGTCTCGTAGACGTACAGGTCTTCCTGATCGGTGCTGAAGATGGTCAGGCCGAACGCGATCGTGCCGTTGTGGCCGATCGACACACCGGGCAAGGCCGGCTCGCCACCACCGATGACGCTGAGCCCGGGCGCGTTCAGGTGCACGATGTAGCGCAACGAAGGCGTCGCGAGGCTGCGGTGCGGGTCGCTCGCGAGGATCGGCCGGCCGGTGGCCGAGCGGGCCGGCGCCACCACCCAGGCGTTGCTGCCTTCGGGTGGCACGGTACGCTCGTCGGCGGCGAGATTCATGTCGCCTTCGATGGCACCGCGCTTCACATCGCGCCCTGCTACCAGCACACCCTGCGTGGCGAGCGTGTAGACCCGCATCACCTCGGGCGGGATGCAGGGGTCCAGGCCTTCGGGGATCTTCGTTTCCCAGCGCGGCGACAGGCGGATGCGGACCTGGTCGGACATCAGGTCGCTGCGGCAAGCGACGATCGCGCGCGAGACCTCCGAGCCGAGGTTGCGCGTGAGGCCGTGGCTGCGGATGCGCACCACGTCTTCGGGCTGCCATTTTTCCGGCGCGTAGCCGAAGTGGCCGAACTCGAAAGGCAGCTTCGACGGCTCACGGCCGATCAGGTCGATGTAGGCGTTGACGCCCTCGACGAAGCGTGTGGCGGTGCGTTGCGCGTCGGCGCCGTAGCTGCGCCACTCGCGCGCCATGTCGCCCCGGTAAAGGAACAGGCGTGCCGCGCGGTCCTGCTCGACGAAGTTGGCACCGAACACCGAAGCGAGCCGGCCCAGGCCGCGGCGACGCCAGAGGTCGATCTGGAACAGGCGGTCGCGGGCGGCGTTGAAACCCTGCACGAAATACAGGTCGTCGGCACTGGCCGCGTAGAGGTGCGGCACGCCCCACGGGTCGACCAGGATTTGCGCCGGCGCGGCCAGCCCGGGGACGCTGGTCTTCTGAGCGTGGGCCACCGACGCCAGCAGCACGCCCAGGCAGGCAAGCCAGGCGAACGCGTGGCGAGGGCAGCGGCGAAACATCGTGGGCCAGCATAGCCGAGGCCACCTGTCGCCCGGATATCATCAAAATCAAGATCCACCGTGGCGGTGGTGAAAGGACCGAGATGTTCGCGAACCCCCCGACCGGCCGCACTCGTCTTTGGGCCTTTTCCGCGATGCTGTTGCTGCTGCTGAGCTTCGGGGTCGCGCGGCCCGCGCTGGCGCAAGGTGGCAACTGGCAACGCTGCGCGATCCAGGGCGAGGTCTGCCGCTTCAACGGCCCGGCCATGGTGCGCTACGGCGCCGATGGCAAGTACGCCTACAAGTCGGCGCGCAACCGCATCATCTGCGACGAGCAGGAGTTCGGCGACCCGGCCTACGGCCAGTACAAACAGTGCGACTACTCGACAGACAGCAACCTGCGGCCGGGCGAACCGCCCACCGGCGAGTGGGTTCCCTGCGCGGCAGAAGGTCAGACCTGCCGCTTCCCGGGAGTCGCCCGGGTGCGTTACGGCGCCGACAACCGCTACGCCTACCGCAACGCCAACACCGAGATCCGCTGCAGCGTCGATGTCTTCGGCGACCCTGCTTACGGCATCAACAAGACCTGCGAGTACCAGGCCCAGCAGTACAGCGGATCGCTGCGCCCGGAAGGCGGCTGGGAGTACTGCGCCAGCGAGGGTGGCGTGTGCAGCTTCAGCGGCCCGGGCGAGGTGCGCTACGGCGCCAAAGGTCAGTTCCTGACCCGCCGGGCCATCAACGGCATGCCGTGCAACGTCGAAGCGTTCGGGCGCGACCCGATCTACGGCCAGGAGAAGCAGTGCTTCGTGCGACCCGCGCCGCGCTGACCGTCTGACCGCGCGCGATCAGCGTTGTGCGCTGGCGCTGCCAGCCGCCACTGTGCGCTTCGATCGTGTCCGCGGCCTCTGCTAAGGTCGGTTGATGCATGCGTTCAACCTGGTGTTGCTGGCCGCCGGCCTGCTGGTCTTCACCAGCCTGCTTGCCGGTGTGATCTCGACCCGGCTCGGGCTCCCTTTCCTGCTGGTGTTCCTGGTCGCCGGCATGCTGGTCGGTGTGGACGGGCCGATGGGTGTGTCGTTCGACAACGCACAACTCTCTGCGTGGGTCGGCAACGCGGCGCTGGCGGTGATCCTGCTCGAAGGCGGCATCAGCACGCGCATGCAGACCTTTCGCGCCGGCTTTCGGCCGGCGCTCTTGCTCGCCACCGTGGGTGTGCTGCTGACGGCGGCGATGGTCGGTGCGGTCGCGGTGTGGGTGATGAAGGTCGACTGGCGCTACGGCCTGCTGCTCGGCGCCATCGTCGGCTCGACCGACGCCGCCGCCGTGTTCTCGCTGTTGCGCCAGACCGGTGTGCGTCTCGGCGAGCGGGTCTCGGCCACGCTCGAACTCGAGTCGGGGCTGAACGACCCGATGGCGGTGTTTCTCGTGCTTGCGCTGATCGCCACGATCAAGACCGACGCGGGTGTTGCCGACGCGCTCTGGCTGCTGCTGCGCCAAGTCGGCTTCGGTGCTGCCATCGGCCTGAGTGGCGCGTGGGCCGTGGCGTGGTTGTTGCGCAAGCTGCCGTTGACGGTGGAGCATGGCGCGGTGCTGTCCTTGATCATCGTGTCGGCCGGCCTCGCGGTGTTTGCCGCGTCGGGCCTGCTCGAAGGCTCGGGCTTTCTGGCGATCTACCTGTTCGGCCTGCGGGTGCGGGCCGGCGCCGAGCAGGCGGCGCACGCGGCGTCGTCGGCACTCGACGGTTTCGCCTGGGCCGCACAGGCCACGATGTTCCTGCTGCTCGGCCTGCTGGTCTCGCCGCGCGACATGCTGAACAACATCGTGCCGACACTCGCGGTGGCCGCCACGCTGATCTTCGTCGCGCGGCCGCTGGCGGTGTGGCTGTGTTTGTGGCCGATGCGCTTCAGTCGACGGCAGCGATTGTTCATCGGCTGGGTCGGCTTGCGCGGCGCGGTGCCGATCGTGCTGGCGCTGTTCCCGCTGATGGAGAAGGTGCCCGACAGCTACCGCTTCTTCAACGCGGCCTTCGCGGTCGTGCTCGCGTCGCTGCTGCTGCAGGGCACGACCTTGGGCTGGGTCGCGAGGCGGCTGCGCGTCGTGTTGCCGCCCGAGACGCCGCCGCCGGAGCACCGCGCGGTGCAGGGCCGGCTCACGCTCGATGCCGATCTGCCGCTCGCCGACGTGTGCGGGTTCTTCCAGTTGCCGCTGCCGCAGGGTGGCGGCAACACGCTGCGCGACTGGATGACCGACAAGCTGGCGCGCGACCCGGTCGAAGGCGACGGTATCGACTGGAGCGGCGCGCACTTTCGTGTGATCGCGCTGCACGAAGGGCGCATCACACGCGTGGGTCTGGCGCTCGCGCCCAAGGCGGTGAGCGCAGCGTGAGTTCGGCGGTCGACGCAGCGCCCTCGGCCGAGGCCTGGTTTGCCCAGCGCGGCTGGCAGCCGTTCGCCTTTCAGCGCGAGGTGTGGGCCGGGATGGCCGCGGGCCGCAGCGGCCTGCTGCACGCGAGCACCGGCTCGGGCAAGACCTTCGCGGTGTGGTTCGGTGCGCTCGCGCGGGCCGCCGCGTTGAACGTGCCTGAACTGGGCCCACACGCGCCGCCGCTCGGTGTGGTGTGGCTCACGCCCATGCGTGCGCTCGCGGCCGACTCGGCGCGCGCGATGCTGGAGCCGCTCGCCGACATCGGCTCGAACTGGAGCGTGGGCAAACGCACCGGCGACACGCCTTCGAGCGAACGCGCGCGCCAGGACCGGCGCTTTCCGACCGCGCTCGTCACCACGCCCGAGTCGCTGAGCCTGATGCTGACGCGCGAGAACGCACGCGAAGAATTGAAGGGTGTGCACACCGTGATCGTCGACGAGTGGCACGAGCTGATGGGCAACAAGCGCGGCGTGCAGGTGCAGCTCGCGCTCGCACGCTTGAGGCGCTGGAACCCGCAGCTCGTCGTCTGGGGCCTGAGTGCCACGCTCGGCAACCTGCCCGAGGCGATGCAGGTGCTGCTCGGCCGACACGAAGGCACGATGGTGCAGGGCCGCATCGACAAGACGCTGGTGATCGACACGCTGATTCCGCCCGACCCGGGCAAGTACTCCTGGACCGGCCACCTGGGCGCGCGCATGCAGCAGCCGGTGGTGGACGAGATCGCTAAATCGGGCACCACGCTGGTGTTCACGAATGTGCGTTCGCAGGCCGAGATCTGGTACCAGCTGCTGCTCGAGGCGAAACCCGAATGGGCCGGCGAGATCGCGCTGCACCACGGCTCGCTCGACAAGGAAGTGCGCGAGTGGGTCGAACTCGGTTTGAAGGAAGGGCGCTTGAAGGCGGTGGTGGCCACCTCGTCGCTCGACCTCGGTGTCGACTTCCTGCCCGTCGAGCGCGTCTTGCAGATCGGCTCGGCCAAGGGCATCGCGCGGCTGCGGCAGCGCGCCGGCCGCAGCGGCCACGCGCCGGGCCGCGCGAGCCGCATCACGCTCGTGCCGACCAACACGCTGGAGCTGGTCGAAGCGGTGGCGGCGCGGCGCGCGGCGCAGGCCGGGTTG
>JANYFX010000442.1 GCA_025359585.1 Rhizobacter sp.
ATGAACGACAGGATCGCGATCGACGCGGTGGCGTACACCATCGAGGTGTAGCCGAACAGCCGCTTGCGCGCGAAGGCCGGGATGATGGCGCTGATGATCCCGAACGCCGGCAGGATCATGATGTAGACCTCGGGGTGGCCGAAGAACCAGAAGATGTGCTGGTACATCACCGGGTCGCCGCCGCCGGCGGGGTTGAAGAAATGCGTGCCGAAGTGGCGGTCGGTCAGCGTCATCGTGATCGCACCGGCCAGCACCGGCATCACGGCGATCAGCAGGTAGGCGGTGATGAGCCAGGTCCAGCAGAAGAGTGGCATCTTCATCAGCGTCATGCCGGGCGCGCGCATGTTGAGGATGGTGACGACGATGTTGATCGAGCCCATGATCGAGCTCGCGCCGAGGATGTGCATCGCGAAGATGCCGGCGTCCATCGAGGGGCCCATCTGCAAGGTCAGCGGGGCGTAGAGCGTCCAGCCGGCGGCGGGCGCGCCACCGGGCATGAAGAACGAACCCACCAGCATGGCGCCGGCCGGGATCAGCAGCCAGAAGCTGAAGTTGTTCATGCGTGCGAACGCCATGTCGGGCGCGCCGATCTGCAGCGGGATCATCCAGTTCGCGAAGCCGACGAAGGCCGGCATGATCGCGCCGAACACCATGATCAGCCCGTGCATCGTGGTCAGCTGGTTGAACAGCTGCGGGTTGAAGAACTGCAGGCCCGGCTGGAACAGCTCCAGGCGGATCAGCATTGCCAGCACCCCGCCCACCATCAGCATGGTGAACGAGAACAGCAGGTACATCGTGCCGATGTCCTTGTGGTTGGTGGCATACAACCAGCGGCGCCAGCCGCTCGGCGCACCGTGGTGGTGGTCGTCGTGGGCGTGATCGTGGCCGTGGCCGTGGCCGCCGTGGTGGTCAATGACTGCGCTCATGGCAATTCCTGTTCTTCAATTCTGAAATCTTGCGGACGTTCTCTGTGCAACCGGTGCGGCACCTGCTCACTTGCGCGCGGCGACGACCTCGGAGGGCTGCACGACCTGCCCGGTCTTGTTCGACCAGCTGTTCTTGGTGTAGGTGATCACGGCCGCGAGCTCGGTGTCGCTGAGCTGTTTCCACGACGGCATGGCACCGTTGTTCTGGCCGTTGAGCAGCACCTGCACCTGCTTGGCGTGGTCGGCATCGAGCACCACGGCCGCGCCGTCGAGCGCCTTGATCGGGCCGCCGCCCTTGCCCGAAGCCTGGTGGCAGGCCGCGCAGTTGGCGGCATAGACCTTCTCGCCGCGCGCCAGCATGTCGGGCAAGGTCCAGACCTTGGCCGGGTCGTCGGCGAGTGCAGCCATTTCTTTCTTCTTGCCGTCGACCCACTTCGTGTAATCGGCCTGCGACAGCACCTTCACGTGGATCGGCATGTAAGCGTGTTCCTTGCCGCACAACTCGGCGCACTGGCCGTAGAAGTCGCCGGTTTCCTTGGCGCGGAACCAGGTGTCGCGCACGAAGCCGGGGATCGCGTCTTGTTTGATGCCGAACGAGGGCACCATGAAGGCATGGATCACGTCGCTTGCGGTCGTGATGATGCGGATCTTCTTGTCGACCGGCACAACCAGCGGTTTGTCGACCTTGAACAGGTAGTCGTCGCCCGACGGTTTGCCCGAGTCGGACATTTCGCGCTGCGCCGCGTCGAGGGTGGAGACGAAGCCGATGCCTTCGCCCTCGCCTTTCAGGTAGTCGTAGCCCCACTTCCACTGGATGCCGGTGGCCTTGATGGTCAGGTCGGCAGCACTCGTGTCTTTCATCGCCACCACCACCTTGGTGGCCGGCAGCGCCATGCCGATCACGATGACAAAAGGCACGATGGTCCAGACGATCTCGACCGTGGTGCTCTCATGGAAGTTGGCCGACTTCGCACCCTTCGACTTGCGGTGTTTGAAGATCGAATAGAACATCACGCCAAACACGCCCAAAAAGATGACCGTGCAGATCACCAGCATGAAGTAATGAAGCCAGCGCTGGTCGGCGGCGATGTCGGTGACCGGCGGGTGCAGGTCGAGCTGGTTGACCGCCGGGCCGCCCGGCAGGTTGCCCACCGCCACGGCCGCATGGCTCGCGAGCAATGCGCCCAGGGTCAGGCTCAATTCGGCGACCCGGCGCCCGGCCTTGCAAAGGATTGCGTTCATCGTCTTCATGGTTGCATTTTCAGTTTTTTTCTCAGAGTGGGACGCGCGACTGCCAGCGCCGCAAAGCCCACCGCAATTCTTCTGCCAGCTGGCGGCGCAGTTCGGGGCGCACGAAGCGGCCCACACAAATCCGCAAACCCTGGCCCGACAGCTCGACTAACGAGCGGTCTCCCGATTCGGGCTCGACACGCACCCAGGACGGCACGAACTCGACCCGCTCGACACGCCGCCCGCAAGCGTGTTCGACGATCAGGCGCCCCGGTTGCAGCTGGATGTGTTCGCTGTCGGTGGCGTGGCGCGTGTAGACGAACAGTGCGGCAGCGACGGCGAGCAGTTCGATCCATGCGAAGGGCAGCACGAGTGTGGCGCCCTGCATCCAGAAAAAACCGCCGATCGCCAGCGAAACCACGCACAGGGAGCCGAAGAACCACAACATCTGCAGCGGCGTGATCGAGCAGTTGCGCTTGAGCACCCATTGCACCGAACTCTCGCCCAAAGCCGACTCGCGGCCGAAGCGCAAAGCGCCACCAGCCACCGCGCGCGCGATGGAGGGGTGAATGAGGGTTGCTGACATCCCGCCGACTGCCTTGTAAAACTGCCACTTGACCGGTTGATGGAGCCTGCCTGAGCGGCGAAGCGCGCCGCGCCAGTGACTCTTTGTCGATCGATGCCGACTCGACCGTCGAATTTTAGCTCACGTGCCCGCGTCTTCGCCGGACCGCACCCGGCCCGACTTCAGCATGGCGCGCATGTCGGCCAGCGAGAGCGTCGTCGGGGCGTCCGCACGCAGGCGCGGCGCGGCCTTGAAGGCGTGCCCATAGGCCACCTCGAAACTCAGGCCGAGCTTGCCATCAGCGCCCGCCAGCGCCTGCAACTCGTGTTCGAGCCGACGCTGCCAACGCGGCGTGCGCAGCCCCGCGGCACGGTCGGGCGCGGTGTTGCCACCGAGTGAGCGCAGCTCTTCGAGCAGGGCGGCCGGGCTGTCCCACTGCAGCGTCAGGGTCTCCTGGTCCATCACCGGGTCGGCGAAGCCGGCTTGCACCAGCATGTCGCCGAGGTCGTGCATGTCGACGAAATCCGCGGTCGGCGCCGGCCAGCCCAGCCGCGCATAAAGTGAGCGCAATTCGCGCAGGGTGCCCGGCCCCAGGCACGAGAACATCACGAAGCCGTCGACACGCAAGAGCTGCTGCCAGCGCTCAAACAGCGCTGGCGGGTCGGTGACCGCGTGCAACATCATGTTGGCCCAGACGAGTTGTGCGCCCGGTGGAATGCCTTGCGCTTGCTCGATCACCTCGACGCCACCCCCACTCCAGCGGTTCGGCGACCACCACGGGTGGCGAGCGGCAACGCGGCTGCGCTCGGCCCACGTGGCATCGGGCTCCACGATCCAGCGTTGCGCCTTCGGGTAGGCCTGCTCCAACGCGCCGGCACCCGCGCCGAGAAAGCCCCACCAGTCGAGCACAAGTTCGGGTTTCAGCAGGATGACCTGCAGCTTCTCGGCCATGCGCCGCGCCACTTCGGTGTGCAGCCACGGCGCTTCGGGCGCGCGCGCCATGCGCCGCAGCGCGGCGTTCACCGCGACCGGGTCGAGGCGGCGGGCATGGTCGGGATCGGGTTGGGGCATCGTGGAGGCCAGTATATTGAGCCGATGTTGTTCAGCCGCCTGCTCGATGCCGTTGCCACCACGCCAAGCCAGTGCGCGGTGTGCCATGACTGGGGCACCCAGCGGGTGTGCGCCGTGTGTGTGGCACGGTTCGCGCCGGTCTTGCCACGCTGCCGGCGCTGCGCGATCGAGGTGCCGGCCGCCACCGGCCTCTGCGGCGCGTGCATCACCGATCCGCCACCGTTCGAGCGCACGCTCGCCGCCGTCGACTACGCCCACCCCTGGGACGGCCTGATCACGCAGTTCAAGTTTCATTCTGCACTCGACCTCGCACCGGCACTGACCCGACAGCTGCTCGACAGCTTTCGCCGCAGCGGCGAGCCGCCGCCCGCGTTGCTGATCCCGATCCCGTTGAGCGCTGCACGCCTGCGCGAACGCGGCTACAACCAGGCGTGGGAACTGACCCGGCGACTCGCCCTCGCACTGAACTGCCCGGCCGACGCGAGCCTGCTGCTGCGCGTGAAAGACACGCCACACCAGCTCGCGCTGGCGCCCGACAAACGCGCCGGCAACGTGCACGCGGCATTTGCCGTCGAACCGCGGCGGCGTGGCGAGTTGGCGGGTGCGACCGTCACCCTCGTCGACGACGTGATGACCACCGGCGCCACCGTGGCCGAAGCCGCGCGCGTGCTGCTGCGGGCGGGAGCGCTGCAGGTTCATGTGTGGGTCGTCGCCCGCACGCCGCGCTCGGATGCGGTCTGAGCGCGCGCAACGAGAATCAACGCATGTTCAACATCGTCCTCGTGCAGCCCGAGATCCCGCCGAACACCGGCAACGTGATCCGCCTGGCGG
>JANYFX010000444.1 GCA_025359585.1 Rhizobacter sp.
CGTTTTTGGTTTCACAGACTCAGGAGAAGCACATGTTGAAAGTTGGCGACAAGCTGCCCGCAGGCAGCCTTTCCGAATTCGTCGAAGTCGAAGGCAACGGCTGCTCGATCGGCCCGAACAGCTTCGACCTGGAAAAGGCCACGGCCGGCAAGAAGATCGCCGTGTTCGCGCTACCGGGTGCCTACACGCCGACGTGTTCCGCGAAGCATGTGCCGGGTTATGTCGAGAACGCCGAAGCGTTCAAGGCCGCCGGTGTCGACGAGATCTGGTGCGTGTCGGTCAACGACGCTTTCGTGATGGGCGCCTGGGGCCGTGACCAGAAGACCGGCGGCAAAGTGCGCATGATGGCCGACGGCAGCGCCGACTTCGCCAAGGCGACCGGTTTGACGCTCGACCTGACGTCGCGTGGCATGGGCCTGCGCTCGAACCGCTATTCGATGCTGGTCGTCGACGGTGTGGTCAAGTCGCTGAACGTCGAAGGCCCGGGCAAGTTCGAGGTGAGCGACGCCGGCACGCTGCTGGCGCAAGCGAAACAAGTGCTGGCCTGAACGCTGCAACGAGCCGCCCTCATGGCGGCTCCTGCTTCGTTTCAGCAAGGACATTGACGCAGCGTCGAAAAATGCTGCATAATCCAAGACTTCGCTGAAATTCCACTTGTGCCGTTCGGCACGACGCGAGTTTCGGACTCTGCCCAAAACTGCCCGCAGGCGCTGAGCAATCAGCCGACGCAGGTACGACGGGCCCAAGACTGGTTGCCTTCACTGGTGTGCCAAGTTGGGGACAGGACAACATGATTCAAATGCAATCGCGGCTTGATGTCGCGGACAACACTGGCGCGAAATCCGTCATGTGCATCAAGGTGCTCGGCGGCTCCAAGCGTCGTTACGCCGGCATCGGTGACGTGATCAAGGTCAGCATCAAGGAAGCTGCGCCGCGCGGTCGCGTCAAGAAGGGCGAGATCTACAGCGCCGTGGTGGTTCGCACTGCCAAGGGCGTGCGTCGGCAAGACGGCTCGCTCGTCAAGTTCGACGGCAACGCCGCCGTTCTGCTGAATGCCAAGCTCGAGCCGATCGGCACGCGCATCTTCGGGCCGGTGACGCGCGAGCTGCGCACCGAGCGCTTCATGAAGATCGTGTCGCTGGCACCTGAAGTTCTTTAAGCCAAGGTAGATCAGGCATGAACAAGATTCGCAAGGGCGACCAGGTCATCGTGTTGACCGGCCGTGACAAGGGCAAGCGCGGTGCAGTGTTGCAGCGCGTGGACGAAGATCGCATCCTCGTCGAGGGCGTGAACGTGGTGAAAAAGCACGTGAAGCCGAACCCGATGAAGGGCACGACGGGTGGCGTGGTCGACAAGACCATGTCGATCCACCAGTCGAACGTCGCCATCTTCAACGCCGCCACCGGCAAGGCCGACCGCGTCGGCATCAAGCTGCTGAGCGACGCCGAGCAGCAGTCGCGCAAGACCAAGGAAAAAGGCGTTCGCGTCTTCAAGTCCAGCGGCGCAGAAATCAAGGCCTAAGAGATCATCATGGCTAAAGAACAAGTTGCAAGCTCTGCCGCACCGAAGGTCGCCCGTCTCCAGGCGATCTACCGCGACAAGATCACGCCCGAACTGGTCGAGAAGTTCGGCTACAAGTCGTCGATGCAGGTGCCGCGCATCACCAAGATCACGCTCAACATGGGTGTGAGCGAGGCGGTCTCCGACAAGAAGGTCATGGACCACGCTGTCAGCGACCTGACCAAGATCGCCGGCCAGAAGCCCGTGGTCACGAAGTCGAAGAAGGCGATTGCCGGCTTCAAGATCCGTGACGGTGTGCCGATCGGTTGCATGGTCACCCTGCGTGGCGTGCAGATGTACGAATTCCTCGACCGTTTCGTGACAATCGCGCTACCCCGCGTGCGCGACTTCCGCGGCATCTCCGGCCGTGCCTTCGACGGCCGTGGCAACTACAACATCGGCGTGAAAGAGCAGATCATCTTCCCCGAGGTTGATTACGACAAGATCGACGTGCTGCGTGGCCTGAACATCAGCATCACGACGACGGCGAAGAACGACGAAGAAGCCAAGGCGCTTCTGACCGCGTTCAAGTTCCCGTTCAAGAACTGAAGGACGACAGCCCGTGGCAAAAACCTCCCTCATTCAGCGCGAACTCAAGCGCACCCAGCTCGTCGCCAAGTACGCGAAGAAGTATGCGGAGCTCAAGGGCGCCGC
>JANYFX010000455.1 GCA_025359585.1 Rhizobacter sp.
TTTCCAGAAGGCCTTGGGCGCTCGATCCCGCTGTCGTCCTTGACGAAATGCGCAGCTACGCACATGCACGCTCCTTTGACGAGTTGCTGCATCGACTTGCCTATGGCGAAGAACAACAAGGCACGCCCCGCGGCAGCATCGATGCACCGCTCGTGATCGGCTGGGGCCGTCAGGACATGGTCTGTCTTCCACGTCAGGCGAAGCGGGCACTGTCCTTGTTTCCAGATGCGCAACTGCACTGGTTCGAACGGTGCGGCCACTTCCCTCATTGGGACGCTCCCGATGAAACCGTGCAGCTCATTCTTGATACGTTCGCACGGCGGGTGGGTTCTTCAACGGCTGTGGCGTCGGTGGGGAAAGGCGAAGTCCTTGGCGCCGTTGCGGGCCCTTAAAGCATCGATGGGCTTACAGGCTTCAGTTCTCATGAAGCTCGATCGTGAAGATGCGTTTGTATGCCAGGCCGTCGGCGGAGGCGCCGACGGCTAAGCCCCTGCCGCCGCCCCAGTGGAAAAGCAAGTTCCAGCACACGAATGCAAGTCTCGGAGATCAAGGCAGTGCGAGGGACTTGCTGTAAGCAGTCCTTCGCGAGCAACCGCTCTTGGTCGACAACGAAACTTCCGACGTTGCGCAGAGTTGCGCCTTCACAGTGAGTCTGTCAAAGCCCCAAAGAGCCGTTGCACGCACGCGGGCTCTTGCTGCCACGCCTTCCACACCGCAGGCTCGCAGAACGAGCCCCCTCAGCCCTTGGCCTTGCGCCGCCACGTCCCCGGCGGCTGCCCTACCAGCCGCTTGAAGGCCCGCGCAAACGCCGACTCCGACTCGTAGCCCACCTGCTGGGCGACAGATGCCACGGTGCTGGCCGTGTCGCGCAGCAACGTCGAGCCGACCTGAATGCGCCAATGGGCGAGGTACTGCATGGGCGCCTGCCCGATCAGCGCGGCGAAGCGTTCGTGCAGTGCCGAGCGCGACAGCCCGACGCGCTGGCCCAGTTCTTCGACCGTCCACGGTGCTTCGGGCGCCGCGTGCAACAGCGTCAGCGCGCGGCCCACGAAGCGGTCACGCAGCCCGGCCAGCCAGCCGGGGCTGTCTTCGGGCAGCGCGCCGAGGTAACGGCGCATGGCGTCGATGAACATCATCTCGCTCAGGCGCTCGAGCATGGCGCCGCCGCCTGGCCGCCGGTTCGTCGACTCCGCTGCGGCCTGGCGCATGCATTGCACGGCCCAGTCGGGGCCGCCGGCCGAGGGCAGGTGCAGCAGGCGCGGCAGCGAGGCGATCAACGGGTTGAAGGGCCGCAGGTCGCAACCGAGAAAGCCGCACACCAGCAGGGTGTCGCAGGCATCGGCCGGCGCTGTGCCTGCATGCACTTCGCAAGCATCGAGGTGCAGCGTGAACGGGCGATGTTGTTGCTGACGCTCGAAGTAGCCCTGCGGGTTCGGCGGTGCGCGCATGCCGGGGCTGCTGGAAACCACGTGCGGGTCGCCCTGCGGAAAGATGACCAGATCGCCCGCCGCCAGATGCACCGGCTCGCCGCCCACCGCCGCTGCCCAGCAGTCACCGGAGAGCACCGCATGAAACTCCATCACGTGCTCGGCGCCCGGCATCACGGCCGCAGCGATCTCGCGCGAGGGCGGCGCCTCGGCGGCCCAGTCGCGCGTGCCGCTCACGTGAAAGTACAAGGCGCCGCGCAGTCGCACGCTGCGCAAGACGTCGGAGAGGGTGTCCTGGTTCATGTCGAGTTCCGGGTTCATTTTGCCGGACGCACGGCAGGCCTGGCATCGGCTCCGGCCCTGTCGCGGATCAGCGATCAAACGCGGCGGACGCGCGGTAGGGCATGACGCCGCCACTTCCGCCACGATGCCTTCACTCCCTCCGTTCACCTTGAAGGTCACCCCATGAACACTCACTCAAGCGACACCGAGACCGTTGTGCGCCATCACCTGCAGGCCTTTATCGAGCAGCAAGGCCTGGACGCGATCCTGAACGACTACGCCGACGATGCCTGCTTCCTCAGCGAAGGCCGTGCCTACTGCGGCAAGCCGGCGATCCGCGAATTCTTCGAAGTTTTCATCGCCGCGCTGCCACCCGAAGCCGTCAGTCGGTTCACACTGCGAAGCCTGCGTGTGCAGGGCGACGTGGCCTACATCACCTGGAGTGCCGGCCCCGCGCTGCCGCTGGGCACCGACACCTTCGTGGTGCGCAAGGGCAGGATCGCTTCGCAGACGTTCGCGATGTACGCCGCACCCGTGAACTAGCCCACCGGCGGCTCGCGCCGCTCGCCCCCCTTTTCTCGCCTTGGCGCGCAGCGCCGGGGCGTCACCCTGCCGTTGCACAAGGAGCTCGCCATGCGCGGACTGATTTCGTTTTTTTATGGCGTGGCCGCCTATGTCGGCTGCCTCGCCGCCCTGCTGTACTTCGTCGGCTTCAGCGGCAACCTGCTCGTGCCCAGGTCGGTTGATATCGGCGCCAGCGCACCGTGGCTCGAAGCCCTGGGCATCGACCTGCTGCTGATGGCCTTGTTCGGTGTTCAGCACAGCGTGATGGCCCGCCGCGGCTTCAAGCGCTGGTGGACACGCGTCGTGCCCCCGGCCGTGGAGCGCAGCACTTATGTGGTGGCGACCTGTGTCGTGCTGGCGCTGTTGTTCTGGTTCTGGGTGCCGATCGAGGCCCCGGTCGTGTGGCAGGTCGAACAGCGCGCCGGCGTGGCGCTGCTGTGGAGCCTGTTCGGGCTCGGCTGGTTGTTGGTGCTGCTCAGCACCTTCCTCATCAACCACTTCGAGCTGTTCGGGCTGCAGCAGGTCTTTGCACGCCTGACGCAGCGCGCCCTGCCCGAGGCCCAATTCAGAACGCCGCTGCTCTACCGATACGTGCGCCACCCGCTGTACGTGGGCCTGCTGCTGAGCTTCTGGTCGGTGCCGGTCATGACGGCCGGGCGGCTGCTGTTCGCATTCGGGTTCAGTGTCTACATCCTGATCGGCATCGCCTTCGAAGAGCGCGATCTGCTCGCGCAGTTCGGTGAGCGCTACCGCCGCTACTGCGCCGAGGTGGGCATGCTGCTGCCGCGGCGCAGCAAGCTGTGAACGACATTCTTCGAACGCCCGCCGGGCCATTCCCCGCTGACGCAAGCGGCCCTCAGGCCGGGGCCGTACCATCGCCGACACCGCTTCTGAAGCTTGCACTGCATGACCCACCCGACCTCTCGCATCCCCGGCCGCCGCCTGCTGCACTCGCCCGGCCCCACGCCTTTGCCCGACGCGGTGTTGCATGCCATGAGCGCGCAGCCGATGGACCTGGCCGACCCGCGTGTCGATGCCAACATCGCCGCGTGTGAAACAGGCCTGAAACGCCTGTTGCAGACCGACGCTTCCGATGTGTTCATCTATGCCGCCAACGGCCACGGCGTGTGGGAAGCGGTGATCGCTAACCTCACCGACACCGGCGAGTCGGTGCTCGTGCCCGGCACCGGGCACTTCAGCGAATCGTGGGCGGTGCAGGCCGAGGCGCTCGGCCGCCCTGTCGTGCGCACGCCGTGGCGCGAAGGGTTCGCGATCGACGCAGCCGCCGTCGAACAAGCACTGCGTGACGACAAGGCGCGCGCGATCAAGGCCGTGTTCGCGGTGCACACCGACACCGCCAGCGGCGTCACCAGCGACATCGGCGCGCTGCGCCGCGCCATCGACGCATCCGGTCACCCTGCCTTGCTGGTGGCCGACGTGGTGGCCTCTCTCGGCGCCGCACCGTTCGCGATGGACGCGCTCGGTGTCGACGTGGCCGTGGGCGCGTCGCAGAAAGGCCTGATGTGCCCGCCGGGCGTCGGCTTCGTGGCGGTCAACGGGCCGGCCTTCGCAGTCGCCGAGCGCAACCCGTCGCCGCGTTTTTACTGGGACTGGGTGCGCCGCAGGAACGATCTTTCGTACCGCAAGTTCTGTGGCACGCCGCCGCAGAACCTGCTGTTGGGCATGGAAGCGGCGCTCGGCCTGATCTTCGGCGAAGGTGTGGACGCGGTATGGCAGCGGCACACCCAGCTGGCGCGCGCGGTGCAGGCGGCCGTGGAAGGCTGGCGCGAAGGTGGCGCGCTCGGATTCTTCGCACAAGACCCGGCGAGCCGCTCGGTCTCGGTCACCACTGTCACGGTGGCCGAAGGCGTCGATGTCGATGCGCTGCGCACCGTCGCACGCGAGCGCTTCCAGGTCGCGATCGCCGGTGGCCTGGGGCCACTCACGGGCCGCGCGTTTCGCATCGGCCACCTGGGCGACTGCAACCCGGCGATGATCCTCGGCGCGATCGCGGGCGTCGAAGCGGCGCTTGTCGCGCAGGGCGTTCCGGTCGGCAGCGGTGGCACGCAGCGCGCGGTGATGAGCCTCGCGGGGCATTGACGTGCACTCGATAATCGGTCGATGCACCTGTTGATCCCGTTTGCCACTGCCTTGTCCGAAGCCTCCAGCCACGTGCTGCGCGATCTGCACCTGCCGAACCTTGCCAGACTGCTGGCGCGCCTGACGCCCGCCGCTGCCGACACCGGCGACGAATACACCCTCTCGCCACCGCACGAACGTGCACTCGCCGCGGCCTGGGGTTGGCAGGGCGAGGACGGTGGCCTGCCGTTCGCCACACATGCCGCAGCAAGCGACGGGATCGATGTCGGCGAACTCGCCTGGGGCCTCGTCACGCCGGCGCACTGGCATGTCGGTCGCGACCACGTGACGCTCGCCGACCCCGAAGCGCTGCAACTCACCGAAGCGGAATCACGCGCCGCGTTCGAAGCGGTGCGTGAATTGTTCGAGAGTGAAGGTTTCACGCTGGCGTGGGGCGCACCCTCGCGCTGGTACGCTGCCCACGAGAGCTTGGCCGACTTGCCGTGTGCAGCGCTCGACCGCGTGATCGGGCGCAACGTCGATCTGTGGATTCGCCCGGGTTCGAAAGCCAACCCGCAGGCGCGGCTGCTGCGGCGCTTGCAAAGCGAAGTGCAGTTGCTGCTGTACCCGCACGCGATCAACGAAGAGCGCGAGCAGCGCGGCGCGCTGACGCTGAACTCGTTCTGGCTCAGTGGCTGCGGGCGCAGGCAACCGATCGCGGCCGATGAAGTGGTCGTCGACGACCAGCTGCGCGCACCTTTGCTCGCGCAAGACTGGGTGGCCTGGGCCGACGCGTGGCGCGCGCTCGATGCGGGCGCGTTGGCGGCTCTTCTCACACAAGCGCAAACCGGATCGGCGACGAGCCTCACACTCTGCGGCGACCGCAACGCACAACGATTCGACAACAGCGCCCGATCGCTGTGGCAACAACTCGGCAGTCGCTTCAAATCGCCCGAGCCACACACGATTCTGGAAGCACTCTGATGGCCGCCACACACACGCCCACCCTCACTCAGCGCGACCCGCCGCCGCGCGCCGTGTGGGCGCTCGAACAGGCAGGAGTGCACCCCTTGCTCGCGCGCCTGTTCGCAGGGCGCGGCGTGCGCACGGCCGACGAACTCGACGACGGCCTCTCGCGCCTGCTGCCACCGAGCGAGCTGCTCGGGGTGCAGGCCGCCGCGAGCTTGCTCGCCGACGTGATCATGAACCGCCAGCGGGTCTGCGTCGTCGCCGACTACGACTGCGACGGCGCCACCGCCTGCGCCGTCGCACTGCGTGGGCTGCGTCTGCTCGGTGCGGCCGAAGGCACGCTGAGCTACGTCGTGCCCGACCGCGCGGTGCACGGTTACGGCCTCACGCCGGCCATCGTCGACCTCGCGCTGAAACACCAACCCGACCTGCTGCTGACCGTGGACAACGGCATCGCCAGCCTCGCCGGCGTGGCCCACGCGCGTGCCAGCGGCCTGGCCGTGCTCGTCACCGACCACCACCTGCCGGCACTCGCAGACGACGTGATCGTGCTGCCCGACGCGAACGTGATCGTCAACCCGAACCAGCCGGGTTGCACGTTCGGCAGCAAGAACCTCGCCGGCGTCGGTGTGATGTTCTACGTGCTGCTCGCGGTGCGCGCCGAACAGCGCGCGCGAGGTGTGTTCACCGCACAGAACCAGCCGCGGCTCGACGCGCTGCTCGACCTCGTGGCGCTCGGCACCGTGGCCGACGTGGTGAAGCTCGACGCCAACAACCGCCGCCTCGTCGCACAGGGCTTGAAGCGCATTCGCGCCGGGCAGATGCAGCCCGGTGTCGCCGCCCTGTTCAGCGCCGCCGGCCGCGATGCGCGCCGTGCCAGCGGCTTCGACTTCGGCTTCGCGCTCGGGCCACGCATCAACGCGGCCGGGCGCCTGTCGGACATGACGTTAGGTATTGAATGCCTGATGACCGACGACGTGGGCCGTGCCGGTGGATTGGCGAAGACGCTCGACGGCATCAACCGCGAGCGGCGCGATGTCGAAGCCGGCATGCGCGAGCAGGCCGAGGTTTTGCTCGAAGGCCTGATGCAAGGCGATCTGGCCGAACTCGCGCCGCCTGCGCTCGCGATCTACGACCCGGCGTTTCACGAAGGCGTGGTCGGCATCGTCGCGTCGCGCCTGAAAGACCGTGTGCACCGCCCGACCTTCGTGTTCGCGCGCGGGCAAGACGGCTCGCTGAAGGGCTCGGGCCGATCGATCCCGGGCTTTCATCTGCGCGACGCGCTCGACCTCGTCGCCAAGCGAAACCCCGGCGTATTGAAGCGTTTCGGCGGCCACGCGATGGCGGCCGGCTGCACGATCGACGAAGCCGACCTTGCCGCGTTCGACGCCGGCTTTCAGCAGGTCGCACTCGAATGGCTGGACGCCGCCACGCTTGCACGCAAGCTGCTGACCGACGGTGCGCTGCCGGCCGAATACTTCAACGCGCCGACGGTGCGCACGCTCGACGCGCAGGTCTGGGGCCAGGGCTTCGAAGCGCCGGTCTTCAGCGACGAGGTCGACGTGGTCTCGCAGCGCCTGGTTGGCGAAAAGCACCTGAAGCTCAGCGTGCGGTTCGGCGGCGCGCTGGTCGACGCGATCTGGTTCGGCCACAGCGAACCGGTGGCGGCGCGCGTGCGTTTGGCCTATCGTCTGAGCGTGGATGAATACAACGGGCGCGAACGCGTGCAGATGGTGGTGGAGGCCGCCACGTGAGCCTGTGGCCGCGCGGGTCGCTCGTGATCGCGCTGGCCTGTGCTGGCGCGATCACGGCCTGCGGGGGTGGCGGTGGCAGCAGCCCTGTCACCGACCCCGAGCCGACGCCCGCCCCCGCGGTCGACGGCCCGGCCTGGTGGGGCTTCGGCCGCGACGCGCAGCACTCGGCGCTCGGTGCCGTGGCCACGCAAGACCTCGACCGCATCAGGTGGTCGCGCCCCATCGACCTGGCGCCGCAGTACCGGCCGAGCGGCGCGCTGTTGATCCACTACGGATCGCCGGTGGTCACCTCGCACAACACCGTGGTCGTGCCGGTGAAGACCGGTGCCGCTGGCGGGTTCCGTTTCGAGGCACGCTCGGGAAGCAACGGCGGGCTGATCTGGTCGGCCGACAGCGACTACGTGCTGCCGGCGCACAACTGGGTGCCGAGCTACAACCTCGCCTTGAACGCCGCCAACCGGCTGCACGCACCCGGCGCCGGCGGCAAGCTGCTGGTGCGCGACAACGCCGATGCCGCCACGGGCACCGTCGGCAAGCTGGTGTTCTATGGCGCTGCGGCCTACGACGCCGCGCCGACCACGTTCGACGCCGCCGTGTTCATCAACACGCCGATCACGATCGACGCCGCAGGCAACGTGTTTTTCGGTTTCATCGTCACCGGCACCAACCCCGCCGGTCTGGTCAGCGGCATCGCACGCATCGGCGCCGACGGTGCCGGCAGCTGGGTCTCGGCCACCACCGCGGCCGCTGATGCAGCCATCACGAAACCCGCGACCAACAGCGCGCCGGCGGTCTCGCCCGATCAGGCCACGCTCTACGTGGCGGTGAACAGCGCCGTCGTTGCGGGCACGGTCCAGGGCGGTTACCTGCTCGCGCTCGACAGCCGCACGCTCGCGGTCAAGGGCAGGATCGCGCTGCTCGACCCGCTGACCGGCACACGCGCGCGCATCAGCGACGACGGCACCTCGTCGCCGACTGTCGGCCCCGACGGCGAGGTGTTTTTCGGCGTGCTCGAAGCGAGCTTCGGCAGCCACAACGGCCGCGGCTGGTTGTTGCACTTCGACGCGCTGCTCACCACCGCCCGCACGCCCGGCGGCTTCGGCTGGGACGACACCGCGTCGGTCGTGCCGGCAACGATGCTGCCGTCGTACACGGGCACGTCGAGCTATCTGCTGATGACCAAGTACAACAACTACGGCGGTGCCGGCACCGGCGACGGCCTGAACCGCGTGGCGGTGATCGACCCGGGGGCGAACCAGATCGATGCGATCTCGGGCCTGCCGATCATGCGCGAGGTGCTGACGATCCTCGGCCCGACGGCGGAACCGGGAGCCTACGCGGGCGCGGTGAAGGAGTGGTGCATCAACACCGCGGCCGTCGACCCGCTGACCAAGTCGATCCTGGTCAACAGCGAAGACGGCTACCTCTACCGCTGGGACCTGGCGCTGAACCGCTTCTCGCAGCGCATCCAGCTCACCAGCGGCATCGCCGAGTCGTACACGCCGACCGCGATCGGCGCCGACGGGGCCGTCTACGCGGTCAACAACGCCGTGTTGTTCTCGATCGGAAAGTGAGGTCGCACGCGCGATGCAAACAACAGCTTCTTCGATGAGTGCCGCGCGGCGGCTGGCCGTGCTTGTGATGGCCTGTGGCGCCAGCCTGACCGCGGCCGCGGCGACCTTGCCGCCCGCGGCCTCACCCGCCACCGCCAGCACGTTCGCGAGTGGCCTGAAGCAGCCCTGGGGCATGGCCTTCCTGCCCGACGGCCGGATGCTCGTCACGCAGAAGGCCGGCGAGCTCGTGATCGTCAGCGCCGACGGCAAGACGATCGGCGCACCCGTGAGCGGTGTGCCCGCCGTCAACAGCGCCGGCCAGGGCGGCCTGCTCGACGTGGCGCTCGACCCCGACTTCGCGACCGATCCGTGG
>JANYFX010000475.1 GCA_025359585.1 Rhizobacter sp.
GAACGGTCGGCGCGCCCACCTGCGGGTGCCTTGTATTCCATCGACGAATGACGGGACGCCAGATCGACATGGCCCGCCAGCGTAGACCACTTCGTTTCGACAATGCCCGTTTTTGGCAGACATTCCCCAAGCCGCTGCAGAAAGTGTCTTGTCTCCGCTGTTGCGCGCCCAATCAGCAACGCCACCACGCCAAGCCGCAGCCGAGCGCCCGGCGGCGCGCCTCTGTGGCGCCGAGCAGCGCAGCGGCCTGAGGGTTGCGCCGCGTGCGGCGGCTAGCGCAGCTGTTTGAGCACCGAGCGCAGCGAGGGCGAGTCTGCGCTCGCCCTCGGGCTGCGAGCAGCGCAGGGCAGTCAGCGTATTTCGCCGACCGGCACAGCGAAGCGCTGACGGGTGCTCGGCTGCGGCTTGGCGCGCTCCACACGCTGCATGCGTCCGGGCCGAACCAACCACCGCTGCTGCGAAGAGCACCACCCGGCCAACCCGACCCCGAATCCGGCTGTTCTTCCAGACCGACCGCACGTAGCATCCCGGTTCGCATCGAGACAAAACCATGCAAACCCTCGACGCTTCCACCATCGACAGCTGGCACGCCCACGTCTACTTCGACGCATCCACCCGCGACGCCGCTTGGTCCCTGCGCGGAATCATCGAAACGCAGATGGCAGGCCGCATCGAGATGGGCCGCTTTCACGAGAAGCCTGTCGGCCCGCACCCGATGTGGAGCTACCAGCTCGCGCTCCCCGCAGCCCACTTCGCACACGTTGTGGGCTGGCTCGCGCTGAACCACGGCGCGCTCGACGTGTTCGTGCATCCGAACACCGGCGACGCGTTGCGTGACCACCGGGACTCTGCGCTTTGGCTGGGCCGATCGCACCTGCTGAACCTGGCGGCGCTGACGGACTGATGTGGCCGGCGCAGCCTCGGCCAGAATGGCCCGTCGCCGCCCGGCAGTCTCAGGAGTCTCTCGATGAAGTGCGTCTTGGTGGGTTCCCGTTTCTTCGGAGCCACGGTATTGGAGGCCTTGCGCAAGGAAGGCATCGCCGAGTTCACGCGTATCGTGGTGCCGGCCGCCGACGACCGGCTCGCGATTGCGGGGCGCGCCGCCGGGCTCGATGTGCATGTGATGGCCAACCCGAAGATCGTGCCGGGCGAAGCCATCCCCGAAGGCACCGATCTGATCCTCGCCGCGCACACGCACGCGCGGGTCAGCAACGAAGCGCTGGCGCGCTCGCGCCTTGGCGGTGTCGGTTACCACCCTTCGCTGTTGCCTCGGCACCGCGGCATCGCCGCGGTGGAATGGACGATCCTCGAAGGCGACGCCGTCGCCGGTGGCTCGGTCTACCACCTGGCCGACGGCTGGGACGCGGGCGCCATCGCCGCGCAAGACTGGTGCTTCGTGGCCAAGGGCGAAACGGCACGCGAGTTGTGGGAACGCGCGCTGGCGCCGATGGGCCTGGCGCTGCTCGGCCAGGTGGTGCGCCACGCGAGCGTGCACGGCGAAGTGCCGGCGCACACCCAAGACCAGCGCTTCGCCACCAGGGCGCCGATGATCCGCCGCTCGGTCGTGCTGACCGAAGACGCGCCGCTCACGACCACCTCGCTCATCGTCACCGTGATGGGCCCGGACCGGCCCGGCATCGTGAGCCTGCTGTCGGACCGTGCGCAGCGCTTCGGCGCCAGCTGGGCAGCCAGCCGGCTCGCGAATCTGGCGGGCGAGTTCGCCGGCATGGTCCACTTCGAAGTGCCTCGTGAAAACGCCGACGCGCTCGCCAGCGCGCTGAAGGCGCTCGAATCATCGGGCTTGCGGCTGGTGATCGCGAAGAGCGACGGCACCGAAGCGCCCGCCGGGCTGCGCGGCGTCGACCTCGAACTGGTCGGCGAAGACCGGCTCGGCATCGTCAGCAAGCTGACGCGCATCCTCGCCGAGAGCGGCATCAGCATCGAGCACATTCACACCGAGATCGCGGGTGGCAAAGGCTCCGGCAAACAGACCTTCAAAGTCGCCGCGCACCTGCTGGTGCCCAAGGCAATTTCGTCCGACGCGCTGCGGGGCAGGCTCGAAGGGCTGGCGAACGAGATGATGCTGGACATCGCGCTGGGCGAACGGCCAGCAGTGTGAGCGCAGGCCCGATGAACGGCTCCCGGCAGATCGACGGCGTCGATGTTTTCATCGAAGGCGAAGGCGCGCAGAGCATCGTGATGATCCACGGCTGGCCCGACACGCACCGCCTGTGGGATGCGAGCGTGCAGGCGCTTCGAAGCCGATACCGCTGTGTTCGTTTCACGCTGCCGGGCTTCGACATCGGCAAACCTCGGCGTTCCTCTTCAAGCGTGCAGTTGATCGCCACGTTCAAGAACATCATCGAGCAGACCTGCCCCGGCCAGCGGGTCGTGTTGATGCTGCACGACTGGGGCTGCGTGTTCGGCTACGCGCTGGCGGCGCAGCACCCGGGCCTGGTCTCGAAGATCATTGGTGTGGACGTCGGCGATGCAGGTTCGCGCATGCACCTGCGCTCGCTGCGCGTCAGACACAAGTTGATGATTGCCGGCTACCAGGGCTGGCTTGCGGTCGCGTGGTGCGTCGGCGGCAGCCTGGGTGACTGGATGACGCGGTGGATGGCCCGCGCATTGCACTGCCCGTCGGAACAGCAGTACATCGGCTCGCAGATGAACTGCCCGTATTTTCTGCAGTGGACCGGCGGTGGCGCGAGGCCGGGTGCCGCGGCGTTCGCGCCCGCGTGCCCGATGCTCTTCGTCCATGGAACGAAGAAGCCCTTCATGTTCCATTCACCAGCCTGGGCCGAAGCGCTTGCGAAAAAACCCGGCTGCCGGGTGCTCGCGTTCGAGACCGGGCATTGGGTGATGAGCCGGCGGCCCGAGCCGTTCAACCAGGCGGTGCTGGCGTGGCTCGGCGGCGCGCCGGCTCACTTGGCCTGCGAAACCTGAACCGACTGGCGCTGAGCCTGCTTGTCGTCGCGCTTGGCCGAGGCCTTGCCCTGGGTCGGGTTCTTGCCCGTCGGGTCGGCCCACTGGCTGTAGTGCGGCAGCTCACCCAGACCGCTGTCGACTTTTTCGCCGGTCACTTGCACCGGAGCGGAAGCACGTTCAGCGGCAACCGCCACCGTGCCGACCGAGAAGAACGATGCAGCGATGGTTGCCGCGACGGACAGGGCTGTGAACTTGTTCATGTCAGTTTGCTCCGGTGAGTTGTCAGTGCAGGAAGGAAGGCGTCGCTTCGACGCACACCACTGCTTTGTGTGGTTAGCTGCACTCTACGGGGGCCGGTGCACGGCCGCGCGGTACAAGCGCACACCACCGAAGGCCTGTGTTCACGGCATGCCGTTCAGAGTGAAAAGTTGCCGATCTTCAGGCCGCGCACATGCGTGACTGTTGCGTGCAGGCCGACGACCGACGGGTAGGCGATGGCCTACGCGATGGGGCGGCGCGCGCCGATCCGCGTTCACGCGGCGCGCCGGTAGAGTAAAAAGACTGCGCCCGGCGGGGCTTTGCCCATGCTGCACGGCGCAGGTTTCGCCTGACTGTCTAGGAGCAGTTCATGTCGTTTGCACTCTATCTTCTGGGCTTCGCGCTCGTGACCGGCGGCATCGCCTGGGGCCTGGTCACGGCCGGTGTGCCGGGGCTCTACGTGGCCATCGCCTGCGTGATCCTCGTGGGCCTGGGCATCATCAGCGGCGTCTCGAAGACACGCGCCAAAGACGCGTCGAACTGAATGGCCAGGATGATGTCCTGCCAGCACGGCAGGCCCTCGCACCCCGGACCGGTCTGGGTCGGCCGCTTCGGTGCTCACCTGATGGTGGTGCTGCCTTCGGTGAACCTGACGCGTGCGGTGCACAGCGCGGTGGCCGCGTGGCCCTACGCGGCGCACCTCGAACCGGAGGATGCGGCCGAGATCCTGCTGCGGCGCATGGCGCATGCAGCCGCAACGCGGCTGCGTTGAAGCGCCTTACTGCACGAAGCGATTTCCACGCGACAGGATCGTCAGCTCGACCCAGCTGCTGCCGTTGTGGCTGCCGGGCGCGTAGTTGAGTGCAAAACCGCCCAGATCCACGCGGCCCATCGAGCCCATGGCCGCGAGCACGCTCTCGCGGGTCGGCTTGGGCCCGGCTTTTTTCAGTGCGGCCACCAGCGCCTTCGCGGCGATGCACGACTCGAGCGAGGTGTAGTTCAGCTTGCCGCCGTTGAGCGCGTTGAGCGCCTCGGCACACTCCTTCACCAGCGGGATCGACACCTGGTTGGAAGCGCGCGGCGACGGAATCACCTGCGACACGACCGTGCCACGCGCCAGCGGGCCTACCGACTCGGCGAGTTCGTCGGGGTTCACGAACGACAGCGCGGCCACCGGGATGGCGCCGCCCTTGTCGCCAGCGGCCTTGAGATAGTCGCTCACCACGCTGTACTGCGTGGTGGCCAGCACATAGTGCGGCGCGTCTTTTGTCAGTGCGTCGACGGAGGCCTGTTCGAGTTTGGCACCACGCTTCACGGCCACACCGCCCGGCTTGCCAACACCCGCGTCGCTGAAGGCGCTGAGCACCGCCTCGAAGTTGCTGCGGCCGACTTCGTCGTCGTAGTAGAGAACGACAGCCTTGTCGGCACCGACAGCACGTTTGGCTTCGACGACCTTGGCGGCTTCTTCCTTGTACGAAGCGCGCAGTGTGTACACGTTGGCATGGCTGCGCAGTTTGGTCGAGCCGCTGAAAGGCGCGAAGAACAGCATGTTGTTCTGCGCCGCAAGCGGCAGCGAGTCGAGGCTGTTGGTGGCGGAGTTGTAGCCGAACAGCACCATCGCTGCATGCTGGCCGAGCAGCATCTGCGTGTTCTCGGTGGCGCGCTGGCGGTTGTTGGCGTTGTCCAGCGTCACCAGCTGGATCTTGCGGCCGAGCACGTTGCTGGCGTTGACCTTGGCGAAGACAGCGAGCGCGCCGTCGCGCATGTCGCGGCCGATGTCGGCATTGGGGCCGCTCAGCGCGACCGACTGGCCGACGACGATGTCTTGTGCATGGGCGGGCAGTGCCGCGGTCAACGCGAGCGCCAATGCGGCGAGGGTCTTGTTCATGGAACTTCCCTTGGAAAAGGGGTTGTCGGAAGGCGGATTCCGATGGCAGGTTTGCCTCGGTGTCCGAACTTGTTGCGCGCAGCAGCTTAGTGGGACACGAGCGCGCCGTGGGCAACGAAGTTGGCGCAAAAGTTCACGCACCGCGGATGCAGACGACTTCGGCGTGAACGAATGCACTGTCGAATTGACCTGTGCACTTGCCCGCGCCTTCAGTTCATGGTCAGCAATTGCGCGGCCGCTTTTTCATTCGCTTCGGCGGTCTGCAGCATCTTCATCTGCGCTTCGAACTGGCGCGCGGCCGAGATCATCGCGACCATGGTTTCGACCGGGCTCACGTTCGAGCCTTCGAGCGCGCCGTCTTGCACACGCGCGGTGTCGTCGGCCGAGAGGTCGCCGCTCGCGGCGCGGAACAAACCGTCTTCGCCGCGCGTGAGCGCGGTCTCGGGTGTCACGAGTTTCAGCTTGCCGATCGCACTCGACTTGCCGTTGGCGCCCTTGGCGCTGACGGTGCCGTCGGCCCCGATGCTGACCTCGGAATTGGCAGGCACCTGCAACGGGCCGCCGTCACCCAGCACCGGCAGGCCGCTGCGGGTGGTGAGCGTGCCGTCGCTCGAGAGTTCGAGCGCGCCGCCGCGGGTGTAGGCCTCGGTGCCGTCGAGCGCCTGCACGCTGAGCCAGCTGTTGCCCTTGACGGCCACGTCGAGGTTGCGGCCGGTGCTGGTGATCGCCCCTTGTGATGCGTCGTAGCCGGTCGTCGTTTCCAGCGCATAGACCCGCGTGCTCGCGCCGCTGCCCAGCACCGGCACGGCGCGAAAGGCCTGCAGCTCGGCGCGAAAGCCGGTGGTGGAAACGTTGGCCAGGTTGTTGGCCAGCGTGTCTTGCCGCTGCATGGTCGCCTTGGCGCCCGACATCGACAGGTAGATCATGCGGTCCATGGCATCGCTCCAAAACCAAAACAGACTTCGATACCACGAAGGCCCGAGCGCCGGGCCGCCCCAAGCCGGGCCCATCCCCTCGGGGGATCGACTGCGGTACGCCGCGGGCGAGGGGTTGTCATGACTAGCGCAGATTGACCAACGTCTGCAGCACCTGGTCTTGCGTCTTGATGGTCTGCGCGTTGGCCTGGTAGACGCGCTGCGCGGTGATCATGTTGACGAGCTCGCTGGTCAGGTCGGTGTTCGACTCCTCGAGCGCGCCGGCCTGCAGCGAGCCGATGTTGCCGGTGTTCGGCGTGCCCACCGTCGGGTCGCCCGAGGCATAGCTGCGTGCCCACATGTTGCCGCCCAGCGGGCTCAGGCCCTGCGGATTGCGGAAGGTCGCGAGCTCGAGCTGGCCGGCCGCCTTGGACTGGCCGTTCGAGTAGGTCGCGGTCACGATGCCGGTCTTCTCGATTGCGACGCTGACGAGCTGGCCGGCGGCATAGCCGTCCTGCGCCATGCTGGTGACGCCGAAGCTGGATCCGAACTGCGTCGCGCCGGTCAGGTCGAGCGCGACACCGCTGATCGGCAGCGTGGACGCACCGGCCGCGTTGGTCGAGGCCGGGATGTTGAGCGGCACCGTGCCCAGCGGCGACGTCGGGGTGCCGCCGTTGGCGGGGAAGTTGATCGTCGTCACCGGCAGCGGATTGCCGGAGGCGTCGACGTTGACCGAGCTGCCGTTCGCGGTGGCGTAGACATTCCAGGTGTCGGTCGCCGATTTCTGGAAGTAGTACGTCAGCGCCACGTCCTGGCCCTTGGCGTCGAACACGGTCAACGAGGTCGCGTCGTTGTAGGTCTTCGCGTTGGCGAAGGCTATC
>JANYFX010000486.1 GCA_025359585.1 Rhizobacter sp.
GCTGAAACTCTCCCGCACCACGCGCGTCAGAAAACTGCGTGCCACGGGGTTGTCTTCGACGATCAGAACCTTGACTGCCATGCTCCGCCCAACGGGGTCTTGTTTGCCGGGGATGGTAGCGCAATCGGCAGGGTGCGGCCCCAGGCCCTGCCTTCTGATACGTGTGGCGCGCGGGCAGCGCGCCAGGCTTCGTCAGGACGGGTTCAGCATCACCAGCTTGCCGTGCACCTTGCGGCTGCCCATGCGCTCGAAGGCCTGCATCAGTTCGCTCATCGGCAGGCGCTGGTCGATCACCGGCTTGACCTTGCCCTCGGCGTACCACTGCGCCAGCTCGGCCAGCGCCTTGGCATTGGCCTTCGGTTCGCGGCGCGCGAACTCGCCCCAGAACACGCCGACGATCGACGCGCCCTTGAGCAGCGCCAGGTTCCACGGCAGCGCCGGGATCCCGCCCTGTGCGAAGCCGACCACGAGGTAGCGCCCGCGCCAGGCGATCGAGCGGAACACCGGCTCGGCGATGTCCCCACCGACCGGGTCGTAGACCACGTCGGGGCCTTTGCCGTCGGTGAGTTTTTTCAACTCGTCGCGGATGTTGGCCGATGTGTAGTTGATGGTCTCGTCGGCGCCGAGCTGTTTGCAGAAAGTGCACTTCTCGTCGCTCGACGCGGCCGCGATCACGCGCGCGCCGACCGCCTTGGCGATCTGGATCGCCGCCGTGCCCACACCACCCGCCGCACCGAGCACCAGCACCGTTTCGCCGGCCTTCAGTGCAGCGCGGTCGAGTAGTGCGTGGTGGGTGGTGGCGTAGGTCAGGATGAAGGCCGAGGCGTCGTCGAAGGCGAAGCCTTTCGGCAGCGGCATCACCAGCGCGGCCGGCGCGATCGCGTGCGTGCCGAAGCCGCCGGTGCCACCGAAAGCCGCGACCGCATCGCCGACCTTCAGGTGAGTCACACCTTCACCGACCGCGTCGACCACGCCGGCGTATTCCGAACCTGGCACGAAGGGCAGGGCGGGCTTCATCTGGTACTTGTTCTGCACGATCAGGATGTCGGGAAAGTTCAGGCTCGCGGCGCGAATCGCGATGCGCACTTGCCCGGCCGCGGGCTCGGGCGTGGGCAGCTCCTTCCAGGTCAGCGCCTCGATACCGATGGGATTCTCGCAAAGCCATGCGTGCATGAAAGTCTCCTTGTTCGACGGGATCATACGCAGCGCACCAAGCCTGTCACGTCGCCGAAGTGACGAGTCCATACAATCATCGGCATGCGCATCCTGATCGCCAACGATGATGGTTATCTCGCCCCCGGCCTGGCCGCACTCGTCAAGGCCTGCGAAGGCCTCGGCGAGCTCGACGTGGTCGCGCCGGAACAGAACGCCAGCGGCACATCGAACTCCCTCACGCTCGGCCGACCACTGACGGTGCACACCGCGGCGAACGGCTTTCTCTACATCAACGGCACGCCGTCCGACTGCGTGCATCTGGCCCTCACCGGTGTGCTGCCGCAGCGGCCCGACCTGGTCGTTTCGGGCATCAACAACGGCGCCAACATGGGCGACGACACGCTCTATTCGGGCACGGTCGCTGCAGCGATGGAAGGCTTTCTGTTCGGCATCCCGGCGATCGCGTTTTCGCAAGTGGCGAAAGGCTGGGGCGAACTCGACGCGGCGGCGCGCGTGGCCCGCAGCGTGATCGAACAAGTGTTGCGCGATCCGCCCAAGAGCGGGCCGTGGCTGCTCAACGTCAACATCCCGAACCGGGCCGATGCCGACCGGCTGCCGCGCGCCGTCACGCGCCTCGGCCGGCGCCACGCGAGCGAGCCGCTGATCCGTCAGACCAGCCCGCGCGGGGAGACGATGTATTGGATCGGCCCTGCCGGCGACGCCCGCGAAGCCGGCCCCGGCACCGACTTTCACGCCACGGCGAACGGCCAGGTCTCGGTCACGCCCTTGCAGGTCGACCTGACCGACCACGCGGCCCTGTCGCATTGGGGTGCCTGGGTCGGCAAGGCGCTCGCATGACCGAGCCGCGCCGCGGACAAAAATTTCCGCTGCGCCTCGACGCGCTCGGCGCCACGTCGAAGATCGCGCGCACCCCGAGCCCTGCACCGGCGTTGGTGAAGGCGGCGCCGGCCAAAGTAGCGGTGGTCGTGCCACGCGCGCTGTTGCGCCCACAACGCCCGCTCGCCCATGCACACACCGATTCGTCGCACCGCGCGACACCCTCGGGCCTGGGGCTCGACTCGGCCGACGTGCGCAAGCGTATGGTGATGCGGCTGCGCGCCGCCGGCCTCACGAACGAAGCGGTGCTGCAAGCCATGGCCAGCGTGCCACGCCATCTGTTCGTCGACGCGGCACTGGTGACGCAGGCCTACGAAGACACGAGCCTGCCGATCGGTCATGGGCAAACCATTTCCAAACCTTCGGTCGTGGCCCGCATGATCGAGTTGCTTATGGGCGGGGCCACGGCGCGGCGCACGCAGCGGCTCGGGCGGGTGCTCGAGATCGGCACCGGGTGCGGTTACCAGGCCGCAGTGCTTGGCCTGCTGGGCGAGCAGGTGTTCTCGATCGAACGGCTCAAGCCGCTGCACGACAAGGCCCGCGACTTGCTCGGCACGACCCGGCCGGCGAACCTGCGGCTGGTGTATGGTGACGGCATGCGGGGTCACCCGCCCAACGCACCTTACGACAGCATCATCGCTGCGGCCGGCGGAGATGCCCTGCCGCAAGCCTGGCTCGATCAACTGGCGATCGGTGGCAGGCTCGTGTCCCCGGTGCGCCAGGCCGGCGGCAACCGCCAGGTGCTGGTGGTGGTGGACCGGACCGAACGGGGCTACGAACACTCGGTCAACGAGGTCGTCAACTTCGTCCCTCTAAAATCGGGCCTGATCGAATGATGGATGATGGACGCATGTTGAGTGAAACGAAATGGTCGCTGGTTCTCGTGGGCATGGCATCGCTGCTGCTGGCAGGGTGTGCCTCGACCTACAACCGCGCCCCGGTCGAAGACCGCAACCCGAGTGCCAAGGCGGCCGCGGCGGTGGCCGCCGCCGCCTCAGCTCCGGCGCCCGCAGCGTCGAGCGCCGACGCCGCCAAACCGCTGCCCGGGGCTGAAAACGCCGGCAAGACCGGCTACTACACCATCAAACCCGGCGACACGCTGATCCGCATCGGTCTGGAGAACGGCCAGAACTGGAAGGACCTGGTCCGCTGGAACAACCTCGAGAACCCGAACATCATCGAAGTCGGCCAGGTCTTGCGGGTGATCGCGCCGGGGCTCGACCCCAACGCCGCGTCCGCACGCGGTGTGACGACTGCGCGCGTTGAAACCCGACCGCTCGACGCCAAGGGCGTGGCCGCGCCGGCGAGCGGTGCAGCGTCGTCCACGCCTGTCGTTGCGGCGACTGCACCGGCGCCCGCGCCACCGCCGACACCGACACCGACACCGACACCGACACCTGCCCCGGCGGCAGGACGTGACGCCGACGACGACGTGAACTGGGCCTGGCCCGCCAGCGGCGCGGTCATCGCGCCCTTCGACGAAGGCAAGGCCAAAGGCCTGTCGATCAGCGGCAAGGCCGGCGACCCGGTGCTTGCGGCCGCAGATGGCCGCGTGGTCTACGCCGGCTCGGGCTTGCGCGGCTACGGCAACCTGATCATCCTGAAACACAACAACACCTACCTGACTGCTTACGCGCACAACCAGACGCTGCTGGTCAAGGAAGACCAGGCGGTGCGGCGCGGCCAGAAGATCGCGGAGATGGGCTCGAGCGATGCAGACACCGTGAAGCTGCATTTCGAGATTCGCAAACAAGGCAAGCCGGTCGACCCGGCCAGGCTGTTGCCGCCGCGCTGACGCGCAGGCGCGCCAGGCAAGAACATGCCCAAACGGCGCGCTCCGCTGCTTGGGCCTGCGGCTGACCCGGCCCACGGGATGAACGGTGCGAGTCTGCCGTTCGAGCCCGGCACCGAACCTGCGGCCCTGTCCGACGAGCCCGAAGCAGCGCTCAACGGCGAGCGCGCGGCGGCCGAGATCGCGGCCGGTGACGGCGAAGTCGGCAACACCTTGCAGACCTACCTGCGCGAAATTCGCCGCGCACCGCTGCTCACGCCCGAACAGGAATTCACCACCGCCACGCTGGCGCGCTCGGGTGATTTCGAAGCGCGTCAGGCCATGATCGAGCACAACCTGCGGCTCGTCGTCAGCATCGCGAAACACTACCTCGGGCGGGGTTTGCCGCTCACCGACCTGATCGAAGAAGGCAACCTCGGGCTGATGCATTCGATCGGCAAGTTCGAACCCGAACGTGGTTTCAGGTTCTCGACCTACGCCTCCTGGTGGGTGCGTCAGCACATCGAGCGCGCGCTGATGCACCAGGCGCGGCTGGTGCGTTTGCCGGTGCACGTGGTGCGTGAACTGAACCAGGTGTTGAAGGCGCGGCGTGCCCTCGAAGCCGCATCGGCCAGTGCCGGCGCGGCCGACAAACCGGTGCGTGTGGAAGACGTGGCTGCCGCGGTCGGGCGGCCGGTCAAGGAGGTGAGCGACTTGCTCAAGTTCGCCGAACAACCGACCTCGCTCGACGCGCCGCTGGACCGCCAGCAAGGCGAAAACGGTTCCGAATCGGTGCTCGACGGTGTGGCCGACGATGGTGGCACCGACCCGATGAGCCTGACGCTGAGCAACGAGGTCGATCTGCTGCTGACCCACGGCCTGGACGAACTGAACCAGCGCGAGCGCGAGGTGCTGGCCGGCCGTTACGGGCTGGGCGACCGCGAGCCTGAAACACTCGAAGTGCTGGCCGCCCGCCTCGGGTTGACGCGCGAGCGCATCCGCCAGATCCAGCAAGAGGCCTTGCTCAAGCTCAAGCGTGGCATGGTGCGGCACGGCATCGACCGCGATTCGATCTTCTGATGCACCCGGAGTCGGATCGCCACCTGCTCACGCCGGTCATGGCCGACCTGCTCGACAAGATCAGGCGTGCCGATCGCCCGCCGTTTCACACCCAGAGCGTGGCAGAGGCACGCGCGGCCTACCAGTCGGCCTCTGAAGTTCTCGAGTTGCCACGCGCGTCGCTGGCCCGGGTGCAGGACATTCGCATTCCCGCCGCCGATGGGGTGCCGTTGGCCGCGCGTTTGTACGCCGCGTCGAACGAGGCGCTGCCGGTGCTGATGTACCTGCACGGTGGTGGCTTCACCATCGGCAACCTGGAAACCCACGACAGCCTGTGCCGGCAACTCGCCTTGCGCAGTGGTGCGGCCGTGGTGGCACTCGACTACCGGCTCGCACCGGAGCAGCGTTTTCCCGTCGCCGTCGAAGACGCCTGGGCCGCGATGCACTGGCTCGCACGGCATGCCGGCACGCTCGGCCTCGACGCGGCACGCCTGGCCGTCGGTGGCGACAGCGCCGGCGGCACGCTGGCCGCGGTGTGCGCGATCCACGCGCGCGACCGTGGGCTGAAGCTGCGCGCGCAAGTCCTCATCACGCCCGGTACCACGGCGTTTGCCGACACGCCTTCGCACCGCCGGTTCGCTTCCGGTTACCTGCTAGAAGCGGCAGGCATCGAGTGGTTCTTCAACCACTACATCGAGGCTGCGCAACGCAGCGACTGGCGCTTCGCGCCACTCGAAGCCGATGACCTCGAAGGTGTGGCGCCAGCCTGTGTTGTGCTGGCCGAATGCGACCCGCTGGTCGACGAAGGCGTGGCTTACGCCGATCGTTTGCGCCAGGCCTCGGTGGCCGTCGAGCTCGAACTGGTGCGCGGCGTGACGCACGATTTCATCAAACTGGGCCGGGTGCTCACCGAGGCGCGCGCGGCGCAGGCGCTGATCGGCTCGGTACTTCGACACGCCTTTTCATCCTGACCCACCATGAACCGAAACGACTTCCGATTTTCAGAACGGCTGCGCGTGCGCTGGGCCGAGATCGACGCCCAGAAGATCGTATTCAACGGCCACTACCTGATGTACTTCGACACCGCGGTGGCCGGCTACTGGCGCGCGCTGGCGATGCCGTACGCGCAGACGATGGCGTACCTCGACGGCGACCTGTTCGTGCGCAAGGCCAGCGTCGACTACCTCGGCTCGGCGAAGTACGACGACGTGCTCGACATCGGCATGCGCTGCGCACGCATCGGCACCTCGTCGATGCTGTTCAGCGGCGCGGTGTTTCGTGCCGAACGACTGCTGGTGTCATGCGAGCTGGTCTACGTTTTTGCCGACCCGCACAGCCAGACGTCCAAGCCGGTGCCAGCCGAACTGCGGGGCGTGATCGAAGGCTTCGAAGCCGGTGCAGCGATGGTCGAAACGCGGGTCGGCTCGTGGCACGAACTCGGCGAGCGGGCACGCGCGATCCGCACCCAGGTGTTCATCGAAGAGCAGAACATCCCCGTCGAGATGGAGTGGGACGAGGCCGATGCGCAGGCCGTTCACGCCATCGCGCTGAACCGCTTCGGTTTGCCGCTGGCCACCGGCCGGCTGTTGCAACACGCGCCCGGTGTGGCGCGCATCGGGCGCATGGCGGTGAGCCAGGCCGTGCGGGGCAGCGGCGTCGGCCGCGCCGTGCTCGACGCGCTGACGAACGCAGCGCGGCAACGCGGAGACCACGAACTCGTGTTGCACGCACAGACCAGCGCGCAGTCGTTCTACGCACGTTCGGGTTTCAGCACGCGCGGCGCGGTGTTCGAAGAAGCCGGCATCGCGCACATCGAGATGACGCGGCGCTTGTAGCGCCCGACGCGGAGCGGCCTGGCTCCGTTCAGCCGCGCGCTGTGGCGCTGCGCTTGCGGGCGCCGGTTTCGGGCTTGAGCAGGCTGCGCACGCGTGTGCGTTTTGCCGGCACGGTGAACGTGGTCTCGCCGAACAGTTCCGACTCGGCCACGGCCGCCTGTTCGCTGACCGCACCGGTGCCTTCGTCGGTGTAACGCGGTGGCCAGTTGCGCAGTGTCGAGCGCCGCAGCAGTGCCAGGCCCCCGGTGGCGCTGAAGGTGCGCTCCAGCACGTGCGTCAGCGGGTGGCGTCCGGCGCGCTCGGTGATGATGAGCGTGGAGCAGCGTGTGCCGTAAGTCTGATCGGGCGTGCGGATGAAGGCCGACGAAAGTTGCCGCTCCAGCTCGATGCGTACGCCGGTGCGCGGCAGCGCCTGGTCGGGCGCGGGCTCACGCTCGGCCAGAGCCGCGAAGAGTTGCGTGGCCAGCGCGTCGACCGAGTCGGCAGCAGAGAGCGCCTCGCGCAATCGCGATTTGATCTGCAGCACCTTGGGCCAGGGCGTGTCGAGCCCGGCGTTCGAAAGACCGTAGACACCGCGCTCCAGGCGCAGCGGATAAGGGGCAGTGTTCGAAGCCCAGAAGCACTCACCGCGCCGAAAGTCGGCGGCGATCAGGTTGAAGCCGTTGTGGCCGGACAGCGCCGTGCGCATCCAGAACTGGCCCGCGTTTTCTTGTGCCGTCAGCCACTCCGGAACGATCCGGCCACGCGAGGGTGCGCTGGTGTCGGCGCGCGACGGCTCGCGGATGTTGGTCAGCAGCGCGAGCCGCCCCTGTGCTGTCAAGCCGAGCCACGTACCGCCCGATTCGAGGTCGCGTCCGCTGAGAATGTCAGGGCCGCCACCGGGCGGCGTCCACCAGGCCAGGCGTGCGGCCGGCCGCTGAAAGAACTCGTCGCGATTGGTCGCCACCACCAGCGGGAAACGCCGGTTCTGGTCGATCGCGAGCGCTACGAGGCACATGCCTGGAAGATCTCGACGTGTCGCGCGCCCTGCAGATAGGGCAGCAAAACCCGGGCCTGCGATTCGATCTGCGCCGCCACGTCGGGCGTGACGCCCGTGGTGTTCATCGCAGGATCGGCGGAGTAGATTTCCATCCAGGTCTCTTGTCCATCGGTGGTTTGCGGCCGACACAGCAAACGGGTCTTGAGCCACGGGTAAAGTGCCCGCAAACCCGCTTGAAAAGCCTCGACGGCACACTGCGCAGCGGGCGCCTCAGCGGAGGTCAGGCGATAGTAGATGAACAGTTCGGGCATGCACTGAATGCGGTTCGGGCAAGTCCGCAGGCGCTGTGAATTGTTGACGAATGCACGCCCGCGAGGACGTCAAAAAACCGTCGTTCAGGTGGTCTGCGCGGTGTCGGGCGCCACGGCGTAGGGCAGGGCACCGAGGCGCAACACCGCACCGTCGGCCGTATCCAGATGCAGTGTGCCGTCGTCGAGAGACGCGAGCTTGACCTCGACCAGCGCGCTCGACCCCGAGCCGTCAGGCAGCGGCGAAGCATTCACCACCATGCCCGCGGGCTGGCTTGCGTCGGCGCTGTGAAAAACCTCCTGGCCGGCCGCGGCCAATGCGTCGACATCGAACAGGAACATGCGGCGTTTGATCGTGCCGCGGTACTGGCTTCGTGCAACGATTTCCTGGCCGGGGTAACAACCTTTTTGAAAGTCGACGCCGCCGACGATCTCGTAGTTCAGCATCTGCGGCACGAACTGCTCGACCGTGGCCGCTTCGATCACGGGGATGCCGCTGCGCACATCGAGCCAGCGCCAGTGGTCGAGCGACAAGGGCGACCACGTGACCGCGAGCTCCTTCGCCGGGCCCAGCACCAGGCAGCGTGGCAGCCCGTCGACATCGGGCAGGCGGATCACGGTGGCACCTGCGGCATCGTGTTTGCTCCACACCTCACGCTCGCCCACGAATACGCGCGCGATGTCACCGACCAGACCCCACAGTGCAAGCTCGGCCGTCGCGTCGCGCAGCTTGCACTGCGCGCGCAACACGAACATCGACAGGCGCTTCAAGGTGGCGGGCAACACGCTCGCGGCACACACCAGCATCAACTCGTCGGGCGCCGCCTTCCAGACGACGAAGCTGGCCTGCAGGCGCCCTTTGGCCGAACAGAACCCGGCCAACCGAACCGTCGAGGTGCCGAGCGTCGCCACGTCGTTCGTGAGCTGGCCCTGCAGGAACTTGGCTGCGTCCGCGCCGCGTGCGTCGATCACACCGAGGTGGGTCAAAGGCACGGCGCCGTTCATCGGAAGGAGTGTGTTCATGCTTGATTATCATCAGCGCCCATGAATCTTTTTGCGTTGGGGTTTCAGCACATGCACCGCTCGCGCAGCGCGCCGCTTCGATGAAGGCCTTGCGCACCCTGTTGATCTTCTTGCTGCTGTTCGTGGCGGCCGCGGTCGGTGCGACCGCGTGGTGGTTGAACCGGCCGCTGGCGCTGGCCGCCGATTCGGTCGAGGTGTCGGTCGAACCCGGGACCGCGCCGCGCGACATCGCGCAGGCCTGGGTGCAGGCCGGAGTGCGAGCCCCTGCGTTCGCGCTGTACCAGTGGTTTCGCTGGTCGGGCCAGTCGCGCAAGATCAGGGCCGGCAGTTACGAGATCGGCCCGGGCACCACACCGACCACGCTGCTCAACAAGATGGTTCGTGGCGACGAAACGCTGAGCACGGTGCGGCTGATCGAAGGCTGGACCTTCCGCCAGTTTCGTGCCGAACTCGCCAAGGCCGACGCGCTCAAACCCACCACCGCCGCGCTCAGCGACGAAGAACTCATGGCCGCACTCGGCGCCCCGGGCGTGTCGCCCGAAGGCCGCTTTCACCCCGACACCTATGCCTACAGCAAGGGCAGCAGCGACATCGCGGTGCTCAAGCGCGCTTACCACGCGATGCAAAAGCGCATCGATGCGGTCTGGCTCGAACGTGCCGCCGACACACCGCTGCGCAACGCCGACGACGCGCTGGTGCTGGCCTCGATCGTCGAAAAGGAAACCGGCGTGCCGGCCGACCGCGGGCGTGTCGCCGGTGTGTTCGTGAACCGCTTGCGCATCGGCATGCCCTTGCAGACCGACCCGACCGTGATCTACGGCCTGGGCGCGGCTTTCGATGGCAACCTGCGCAAACGCGACCTGCTCGCCGACACGCCTTACAACACCTACACCCGCAACGGCCTGCCCCCCACGCCGATCGCGATGCCCGGCAACGCCGCGCTGCTGGCCGCGGTGCGGCCCGACACCACCAAGGCGCTTTACTTCGTCGCGCGCGGCGATGGCAGCAGCGAATTCAGCGAAACTCTGGCCGACCACAACCGTGCCGTCACGCTCTACCAGCGTGGCGGGCAGCGCAGCAAACAGGGCAAGGGCGAGTGATTTGACGGGCCGATTCATCACATTCGAGGGCATCGACGGGGCCGGCAAGTCGACCCACATCGACGCCGTGGCGCAGCGCTTGCGCGCGGCCGGGGCGCGCGTGGTGTGCACCCGCGAGCCCGGCGGCACGCCGCTGGCCGAACGCCTGCGCGAACTGGTGCTGCATGAAGCCATGGACACGCTGACCGAAACGCTGCTCGTGTTCGCGGCGCGGCGCAACCATCTTCAGCAGGTCATCGAGCCGGCGCTGGCGCTGGGCGACACGGTGTTGTGCGACCGCTTCACCGACGCTACCTTTGCCTACCAGGGCGGTGGGCGCGGTGCCGATGTGGGCGTGCTCGGCGAACTCGAACGCTGGGTTCAGGGCACGCTGCAGCCCGACATGACCTTGTGGTTCGACCTGCCTTCGGAGATGGCGGCCCAGCGCCGCGCCCAGGCCCGTGCGGCCGACCGTTTCGAGCAGGAAGACCTGAGGTTTTTCGAGCGTGTGCGCGCCGCTTATCAGGCACGCATGAATGCGACGCCGCAGCGTTTCGTGCGCATCGATGCCGCGCGTGCCCGTGATGCGGTCTGGCAGCAGATCGGCAGCGCACTGGAAGCGCGGCGATGGTAGGGCCCGACGGTGCGCTGCCATTGCCCTGGTTGGCGCCGCTGCTGAAGCAGACATTGCAAACCCAGCGTGCCCATGCCTTGCTGTTGCAGGGCCCGCGGGGCGTGGGCCAGTTCGAGATGGCCTTGACGCTGGCGCAGGCCTGGTTGTGCGAAGGGGCGGAAGAGCGTCGCCCCTGCGGCGTCTGCGCCAGTTGTCGTCTGGTCCAGTCGCATTCGCACCCCGACCTGCTGGTGCTGTTGCCCGAAGTCCTGCAGGAAGCGCTGGGCTGGGGCAACGCGGCCGGTGACGGCGCGGAGGCAGCCACCGAGAAGGCCAGCAAGGCCAAACCGAGCAAGGAGATCAAGGTCGAGGCGGTGCGCCAGGCAGTCTCGTTCGCGCAGACGACCTCGGCGCGCGGGCGCGGCAAGGTGGTGGTGCTGCACCCGGCCGAGCGCATGAACGGCATCTCGGCCAACACGCTCTTGAAGACGCTGGAAGAGCCGCCCGGCGACGCGCGCTTTGTGCTCTCCTGCGCCGCGCCCGATGCGCTGCTGCCCACCATCCGCAGCCGCTGCCAGGCGGTGGTGCTCGGCCTGCCGCCGCGCGATCAGGCCATCGCGTGGCTCACGCAACGCGGCCTGGCCGATGCGGCCGTGCTGCTGGACGCGGCAGGCGGCCAGCCGCAGGATGCGCTGGCGTGGCGCGATCTCGGCGTCGATGCGGCGCTCTGGACTCGCTTGCCTGCGTTGGTGCGCCAGGGCGACGTCTCGGCC
>JANYFX010000543.1 GCA_025359585.1 Rhizobacter sp.
GACCGTGACCGATGTGGACAGCCCGGCCACGTTCGTCGCTCAGACCGGCACGGTCGGCACCTATGGCACGTTCGCGATCAACGCGGCCGGGACATGGACCTACACCGCCAGCTCCGCCCACAACGAATTCGCTGCCGGCACAACCTACGGCGAAACCTTCAACGTCACCTCGGCCGATGGCACGACCACCACGGTGAAGGTCAACATCCTCGGCACCAACGACGCCGCCGTGCTCAGCAGCGCCACGGTCAACCTGACCGAGACCAACGCGGTGCTCAGCACCAACGGCACACTGACCGTCTCCGATGTGGACAGCCCCGCCACCTTCGTCGCCCAGACCGGCACGGTCGGCACCTATGGCACGTTCGCCGTCAACGCGGCCGGCGCCTGGACCTACACCACCAGCACGGCGCACAACGAGTTCGTGGCGGGCACGACCTACACCGAAACCTTCAACGTCGCTTCGGCCGACGGCACGACGACGACAGTCACGGTGAACATTCTGGGCACGAACGAGGTGCCGGTCGCCGGCAACGACGTCGGCGCGGTTCTGGCCGGCGCCACGCTGACCCAGACCGTGTCCAACGGCGTCATCCTGTCGGGCGGCAACGCCGCGGGGCGCGACACCGATGTCGACGGCGGCACCTTGACCGTGGTCCAGGCCGTCGTAGGCAACGGCACCCCGTCCACGGCCGTGACCGCCGGCGGCACCACGTTCGCGGGTGTCTACGGCGACCTGCTGCTGCGTGCCGACGGCAGCTACACCTACGTGGCCAACCGTGCCGACGCCGTGCCCACCGGCTCGGGTGTGGCCGATGTCTTCACCTACCAGGTGTCGGACGGCCAGGGCGGCACCGCGAACGCCACCATCACCATCGCCGTCGGCGGGCAGGCCGACACCCTCGTCGCCTCCACACCCACGACCACCACACTCGGCAACCCGCTCGGCCTGGTGGGCGACTACTACGGCTACAACGATTCGAACCCGAGCAACGGCAACATCAGCACCTACCGCCGCCACAGCGACGACGGCACGTTGGGCAACCTCGACCACGTCGTCGACTTCAACACGCTGATCAACACGCGCAACGTCACCGCGGGTGGCAGCGGCAGCATCCTCGGCACGTCGACCGCCGGAGCGACGAACGCCGCCGACGCGCACTTCATCGCCAAGACCGTCGACTACGGCGCCTCACCGGTGGTCAGCGCGTCGCTGGGCACGAACATCAACATCGCCGCCGGCGGCTCGACCGCCGGGCTGACCGACAACAACAGCCAGCTCTACAAGTTCCTGCACCGCACGGCCGGCAGCGACGCCGCGAGCCTGACGGTGAGCAGCGGAACACCCGACAACGACAACGGCGGCACCGGCCCGACGAGTGGCCTGGGCAACACCACCGACGCGGCCATCCGCCTCGCCGGCGAGGCCTACCTCGACGGTGGTGTCTACGACATCCGCATCACGGCAGACGACGGCTTTCGCCTGCAGCTCGGCGGCCAGACCGTGGCCATCCTCGACGACATTCAGTCGCCCACGACACGTGTCTACACCGGCGTGCCGGTGGTTGGCGGCATGACGGCACTCGAGCTGCTGTACTGGGAACAGGGCGGCAACGCACAGCTTCGGGTCGAGTTCAAGCTCAGCGGCACCGCCGACACCACCTACAAGCTGCTCTCCAGCGATTCGATGCCGCTGTTCTCCGAGACGAACGCGCCGGTGCTCACCGACACCCAGCACATCGTGGCCGGAAGCACCGCCGGCACCTACCTGGTCCAGACCGGCTCGGTGCTCGACGGCGGCGCCGGCAACGACACCATCACCGGCGCGGCCGGCAGCGACAAGCTGACCGGCGGCACCGGCAACGACACGCTCTCGGGCGGTGCCGGCGACGACATCCTGATCGGTGGCGCCGGCAACGACGCGCTCACCGGCGGCCTCGGCCACGACGTGTTCCGCTGGCAGCTGGCCGACAAGGGCACGGCCGGCGCCCCGGCACGCGATGTCATCAGCGACTTCGACAACGCCAGTTATTCCGGCGACGTGCTCGACCTGCGCGACCTGCTGGTCGGCGAGACCCACGCCGCGAACGTGCTCAGCCTGCCCGGCGCGATCGGCACCAACAACGCGATCACGGTCACCGCCGACACCGGCAACCTCGGCAGCTTCCTGCACTTCTCGCTGGTCGGTGGCAACACCGTGGTCGAGATCAGCTCGACAGGGGGTTTCTCGGGCGGCTACCAGAGCACGGCAGTCGATCAGGTCATCACGCTGAGCGGCGTCAATTTGATCGGCAGTTTCACCACCGACAACCAGGTGCTGAACGACCTGCTCAAGCGTGGCAAGCTGGTGACCGACGGCACCTGATCGGCAGCGTGAAACGGCGCTGACCGCGGCAGCTCAGGCGGCTGGCTTGTACAGGTCCGCAGTGACCCACGGCCCCGTCAGGCCATCGACGCCGCAGGCCCACAAAGCCTGTGCGTCGGCCGCGTCGCCCACGCCTTCGGCATAGACCTGCAGCGACAGGCTGTGCAGCATCGTGACCAGCCCCTTGACGAAGCCGGCGCGGCCGGCATCGAGCGCCACGCCGTGGGTGATGGCAGCGTCGAGCTTCACGTAGTCCAGCCCGGCCTCGAACAGGCGTTCGATGCGGCTGATGCGCTCGCCCGCGTGCTCCAGGCCCACACGTGCACCGGTCGGCCGCAACTGCCGGCCGAGCTCGCGCACCAGCTCGAACTGGTCGGCCGCCGCCTCTTCGCTCACCTCGAGCCACACGTTGCGCGCTGCGCGCGGCACGGCCAGCAGCCTGGCGCGCAGGCGCGCGGCGAAGCCGCTGTCGTTCAGCGATGCCGGCGACAGGTTCACGCAGCGTGGCTGCCCGTCGCTCGTGATGGCTTGCAAGGCCAGCGTCAGCGCGTGTTCATCGACCGCGCAGGTCAGACGGCTGCGCACCGCCAGCGGCAGCCAGTGCGCGGCCACCTCGAACGGGCCTTGCGGGTCGAGCTGCAGACGCAATGGGCACTCGAGGTGGATCAGCCCCTGGTTCGCGTTCACGACCGGGTAGCTGCCGAGCTGCACCCGGCCTTCGGCCAGGGCTTCGGTGACACGTTCGCGCCAGCGCCGCTCGCCCAGACCGGCCCACGCGCTGCCGCCCTCGCCGGCCGACTCGACCGCGAACGGGCCGTTGCTCTCGGCCCGCGCCAGCGCCAGGTCGGCGCTGCCCATCAGCTCGGCGAGCTCGGCGCCGTGGCGCATCTCGACCGCGCCGGCGGCCACCGCCACGTGCGCGGCCAGCGCCGGCAATGCGGCGCGCAACAGGTCTATCACGGCCTGCGCGGTCTCGCGCGCCACGCCACCGCGTGGCAGGCCGAGCGCGAAATCGGAGCCGTTGAGCCGGCCGACGAACGCGCCCTCGACACGCTGGGTGTAGGTCTGCAGGGTCTGCGCGATCGCCGAGATCAGCGCGTCGGTGCTTTCGCGCCCGAGCGTTCGGTTGACCTCGGTCAGCTTCAGCACCCGCAGCAGCACGAGGCCGCCCGCGGCATGGCCGTCTTCGCGTTGCAGCGCGGCGCGCAACTGCGCCATGAAGTGCACGCGGTTCGACAGGCCCGTGAGCGTGTCGCAGCTGGCCTGGCGGCGCAGGCTCTCGACCTGCGTGGCCTGGGCTTCGAACACGATCCGCAGCCGCTCGACCATCGAGTTCATGGCCCGCGTGAGGCGCCTGAGCTCGGGCACGTTGGGCTCGGCCACGGTCAGGTACTCGCCGCGCTGCAGCGAGGTGGCCTGGGCCACCGTGTCGTCGAGCGGCCGGCGAATGCGCCCGACCGCGAGCGACGCGAGCAGGCCGGCCAGCAGGCCCACCACCGCGAGCGCGCCGGCCGAGCCGATGCTGCTGGCCCAAAGCTCGTCGACGGCATAGGCCGACTGGCTCACGACTTCGAGCGAACCGAGCGCGCGCCAGCCGTCGGATACCTGCGCCACACCCGGCTCCGACTCGATCGGCACGAACGCGGCAAACCAGGCCGGCGCGTGCAGCGTGGTCGCTGCGGCTTCGCGCTGCAGCAGCACCTTGCCATCGGCCCCGGTGAAACGAATGCGCCGGTAGAAGCCGGTGTCGAACTGGGCCGCGAGCGCGAGTTCCATCTGTTCGAGCTGGCCCTTCTGCTGCGACAACACCAGCGCCAGCGCAGTCGCGTTGTCGCTGTTCTTCAGGCGCAGCTGGGTTTGCAGCGTGTCGCGCGCCGACGTGACGTTCACGCTCACGCTGGCGGCGAACGCCAGCACGAGCGTCGCCAGCAACAGCAACCAGATTTGACGGATCAGCGACATGCTTGCCTCACGATGTGTTTCATTGGAACCCTTCGGCACGCGCCTTTGCAAGCACCTCGCGCCAGCGCGACAGCCTGGCCACTGGGTCGCCGGCGCTCTGCGCGCCCACGCCCTGCCACAAACCATCGCTGTTGAAACTGAACACCGGCTCCAGATCGGGCCGGCGCGACGCGGGGCGAATCTCGCCGATCAGATTGTCGAGAATCAGCGGCTCGGCGCCGGCCTGTGCGTAATAGGCCAGCACCATGTGGGCCTGAACCGCACCGCCCGGTCCGCCGATCATCGCCCGCACGTACACGAGACGCAGCTTCGCGGTCGGCACGCCGGCGGCCATCAGGCTGAAGTACTTGCCGATCACGTAGTCCTCACAATCGCCGCGGCCCTTGCCCAGCATTTCGAGCGGGCTGGCCCAGTAGTCGGCCTGGCCCCAGACCTCGCTGTCGGGCGTGAACACGACGCGCCGGTTGAAGAACTCATTGAGCGTGGTGAGTCGCTGCAGATCGTCCTGGCCGACGGCCGCAGCCAGCAGGGTTTGCAGCGCACGCGCGCCACTCGCCGCTTGCGGCCCGTGCGCCTGCGCTGCGCGCAGCATGGTCTCGGCGTCCCAGGCGCGCGGCGCGAGCGTGGCGAAGGCGAGCAACAGGCACAGCGCACGCACGCACCAGGCCTGCGCGCACAACCAACCGCGCGCGCGCAAGAGCGCCGCGAAGGCCCGCCAGGGAGCGTCACGCACGAACGAACAGGGGACGAAAGGCGTGAGGATCACAGGCAAACGAAGTGGCGGGCCAACGCCTCGTCTTCGTCTTCGAGGCGGCTTACTTGAGCAGGCACTCGGGTCATTGAAGCCCGCATCAAGCCGATCGTGAACTTGCACACAAATTGAAACATGGCCGTTCGGCGTGTGGGCCGAGGGCTGTTGCCAAAGCGATACCGCAGCGGCGGATGCCGTGAAATACTCACCCGCAGCCCCTCGGGGCGGGGGGTGAGTTCGAAGCATGCGCCACACTAGACTCCGCGTCGAAATCACGGAGGGCGCGCTCTCGGCGCGCCTCGCTGAACCGACCCGAAACACGCACCGCTGGACGCTCAGGAATCTCATGCAATCAAGACAATTCGCGCGCTGCGCTCTCGTGCTGCTGATGGCGGCCGGCGGCGCCATCGCCCAAACCACCGACCCGCTGAAGACAGCGGTCGAGCAGGCCGTCAACACCAACCCGGATGTCTCCGCGCGCTTCAACGCCTACCGCGCTTCCGTCGATGCGGTCGACGCCGCGCGCGGCGCCTACCTGCCGCGTGTGGACCTGAACGCCACCGTAGGGCAAGAGCGCGACCGCATCGGCGGCACCTCGCGCACGCTGAGCCGCCAGCAGGGCGGCGTGAGCCTGACCCAGCTGCTGTGGGACGGCATGGGCACCAGCAACGACGTGGCCCACGCCGGGCACGAGCAACTGGCGCGCTACTTCGAGCTCGTCGACGTGACCGAGCAGACCGCCATCGAAGCCGCCAAGGCGCACTACGACGTGCAGCGCTACCGCCGCATGGTGACACTGGCCGAAGACAACTACGTTCAGCACCGCTACGCCTTCCTGCAGATCCAGTCGCGCTTCAAGGCGGGGGTGGGCCGGGGCGTCGATCTCGAACAAGCCGGCGCGCGCGTGGCGCTCGCCGAATCGAACCTGACCACCGAACTCGCCAACCTGCACGACGTGAACGCACGTTACCAGCGACTGGTCGGCGTGGCGCCGCCGCAGAACCTCGGCGGCATCAGCATGCTGCGCGACGGCGTGCCGGCGACCGCGACCGAAGCGATGAACACGGCGGTGCGCCAGAGTGCCGCCGTCAGCGCGAGCATCGAAAACCTGCGCGGCGCACGCTCGGTGGCCGATGGCCGGCGCTCGGTCTATCAACCGAAAGTCGAAGCCCGCGTGCGCGCCGATGCCGGCCGCAACGTCGACGGCCTGCAGGACCAGACGCGCAACAGCACGGCCGAGATCGTGCTGAACTGGAACCTCTACAACGGCGGTGTCGACCAGGCGCGCATTCGCCAGCAAGCCAACATCGTCAGCCAGGCCGCAGACCTGCGCGACAAGACCTGCCGCGACACGCGCCAGACCGCGGCCATCGCCTACAACGACACGAAAAAGCTGACCGAGCAGCTCGCCTACCTCGACCGCAACACGCTGGCGATCCAGAAGGCGCGTGACGCGTACCGCCAGCAGTTCGACATCGGCCAGCGCAGCCTGCTCGACTTGCTCAACGCCGAGAACGAGCTCTATACCGCGCGTCGCGCCTATGCGAATGCCGAGTACGACCTCGGGCTGGCTTATGCGCGCACCCATGCGGCGATGAATCAGCTCGGCACGCAGCTCGGTGTGAGCCGCAGCCTCACGTCGGCCAACGAAGCCGCCGGCTGGGCTCAGGGCGACGATGCGCCGTCGCGTTGCCCGGTGGTGATGGCCGAAGTGGTCGCCACCGACCGCGGCGAGCTCGACGCGCGCGCTCAGCGCCTGGCGGCCACCGCACCGGTGGTGGCGCCCGCTGCGCCCTCACCCACCCGCAAGCCCTGAACGACGAAGGCGCGGCCACCGCGCCACCGCGTCACTTCTTCACGGGGGGCAAGTCGGTGCACGCACCCTCGAAAGCCTCGGCCGCGAGACCGATGCTTTCACCCAGCGTCGGGTGCGGGTGGATCGTCTTGCCGATGTCGACCGCGTCGGCACCCATCTCGATGGCCAGCGCCACCTCGCCGATCATGTCGCCCGCATGCGTGCCGACGATGCCGCCGCCGACGATGGCGTGCGTGGCCTCGTTGAAGATCAGTTTCGTGAAACCTTCGTCACGGCCGTTCGCGATCGCACGCCCCGAAGCGTTCCACGGGAACAGACCCTTCTTCACTTTCATGCCTTTGGCCTTGGCCTCGTCTTCGGTCACGCCGACCCACGCCACTTCAGGGTCGGTGTAGGCGACGCTCGGGATCACGCGCGCGTCGAACGCGGCCTTGGTGTCGCCTGACGCGACCTCGGCCGCCACATGCGCTTCGTGCACCGCCTTGTGCGCCAGCATCGGCTGGCCGACGATGTCGCCGATCGCGAAGATGTGCGGCACGTTGGTGCGCATCTGAATGTCGACCGGGATGAAGCCGCGATCGCCGACGATCACGCCAGCCTTCTCGGCGCCGATGCGCTTGCCATTCGGTACACGGCCGACCGCCTGCAGCACCAGGTCGTAGAGCTGCTCTTTCAGCTTGACCGCGGTTCCGTCAGCCGATTCGAACTTGACGAGGATGCCGTCCTTGGTCGCTTCGGCACCCACCGTCTTGGTCTTCAGCATGATGTTGTCGAAGCGTGGCGCGTTCATCTTCTGCCACACCTTCACGAGGTCGCGGTCGGCGCCCTGCATCAGGCTGTCGAGCATCTCGACCACGTCGAGCCGCGCGCCGAGCGTGGAGTAGACCGTGCCCATCTCGAGGCCGATGATGCCGCCGCCGATGATCAGCATGCGCTTCGGGTTCTGGCGCAATTCGAGCGCGCCGGTCGACGTGACGATGCGCGGGTCGTCCTTCGGCAGGAAGGGCAGCTTCACCGCCTCGGAGCCGGCCGCGATGATGGCTTGCTTGAACTTGATCGTCTGCGCGCCGCCCTTGGCGAGTGCGACGGTGATGTGGAACGGGTCGAGGAACTCGCCCGTGCCCTGCACCACCGTGACCTTGCGCATCTTCGCCATCGCGGCCAGGCCGCCGGTGAGTTTGCCGATCACCTTTTCCTTGTGGGTGCGCAGCTTGGAGAGGTCGAGCGTCGGTGGTGCGAAGGTCACGCCCATCGTGTCGAAGTGTTTGACTTCGTCCATCACGGCGGCCACGTGCAGCAGCGCTTTCGACGGAATACAGCCGACGTTCAGGCACACGCCCCCGAGAGTGGCGAACCGTTCGATCAGCACGACCTTCATGCCGAGGTCGGCGGCGCGGAACGCGGCCGAATAACCACCGGGTCCGGCACCGAGCACGACAAGGTCGCATTCCGTGTCGGCGCCACCGGCGTAGCTCGACGCTGCAGGTGCAGGGGCCGCAGCAGCGGCGGCCGGAGCGGCCACGGGTGCGGCCGCTGCACTCGCAGCAGGCGCGGCGGCAGCCGGTGCCGCAGCACCTTCCGCGTCGAGCGACAAAATCACCGAACCTTCGTTGACCACGTCGCCGACCTTCACCGCCACGCTCTTCACGACACCGGCATGCGACGACGGAATCTCCATCGAGGCCTTGTCGCTCTCGACCGTCAACAAACTCTGCTCGGCCTTGACCGTGTCGCCCGCCTTGACGAGCAGTTCGATGACCGCCACGTCCTTGAAATCGCCGATGTCCGGCACCTTGATGTCGATGAGGGCCATGGTCAGCCTTTCGTTGATGTCGTTTTGAGTTTGATCGTGTGGACGTGCACCGGCCCACTCGAGTTCTTGTCGAATTCACAGCCAGCGCGCGCTCCCAGCTCGGCCAGTTCGCGCGCCGTTTTCGCCTTGTCGAAGGCCGCGTACATCGCGCCAAGCGCAAACGCGCGGCCGGTGCCGATGCCCCAGAAGCGGTCGAACTCGAACACCTCGCGGTACGAGTACACACCGAAGATGCCGGCGTGGTTGGCGATCACCGCGGTGAACTGCGAGCTTTCGTAGGGATCGGAATCTTCTTCCTTGGTGTTGAGGAAAAAGTTCTCCGTCAGCTTCGGGTGCAGCTTGAGAAAAGTGTCGAACACCTGGTCGCGCGAGTGCAGTTTCAGCTCGTCGGGCGGCAATGCGGCAAGCGCACGGCGCAGCACCGGGAAGTGCGCTGTCGTGCCTGCCATCCCGATCCACGAATCGCCGACCTTGAAGAGTTTTTCGTTGGCCTCGTAACCATGCGCCAGCCGCGTGTCACCGAAGGTGACCAGCGTGTCGGCAGCGATGGCCACGGTGCCGCCTTTGCGGACCACCACGACCGTTGTCATCGGCAGCTCGGCGTCACAACAACACGCGGCGGAAGTCGCCGAGGATCTGTCCGAGGTACGCATTGAAGCGAGCCGCGGAAGCGCCGTCGATCACGCGGTGGTCGTAGGACAGCGACAGCGGCAGCGTCAGGCGCGGCACGAAGGCCTTGCCGTCCCACACTGGCTTCATCGCACTCTTCGACAAACCGAGGATCGCCACTTCGGGTGCGTTGATGATCGGCGTGAAGTGCGTGCCGCCGATGCCACCCAGCGAGCTGATCGAGAAACAACCGCCGGTCATGTCGGCAGGCCCCAGCTTGCCGTCGCGCGCCTTCTTCGCCAAGTCGCCCATCTCGGTGCTGATCTGCAAAACGCCCTTCTTGTCGGCGTCGCGCAGCACCGGCACGACCAGACCGTTCGGCGTGTCGGCCGCAAAG
>JANYFX010000575.1 GCA_025359585.1 Rhizobacter sp.
TTTCCACTGCAACCGGCCTCCAGTACGAAGACACCACCGTCGGCACCGGCGCCACTGCCGCAGCCGGCCAACACGTCAGCGTGCACTACACCGGCTGGCTCTACAACGACGGCGTCAAGGGCGCCAAGTTCGACTCCAGCAAGGACCGCAACGACCCGTTCGAGTTCGGCCTCGGCGGCGGCCAGGTCATCAAGGGCTGGGACGAAGGCGTGCAAGGCATGCAGGTCGGCGGCACTCGCGTGCTGGTGATCCCGCCGCAGCTCGGGTACGGCGCGCGCGGTGCGGGTGGTGTGATCCCGCCGAACGCGACGCTGATGTTCGAGGTCGAGTTGCTGCGCGTCTGACGCCGCGCGCGAGCCCGCCATGTCCGTTCAGTACGAGATCGTCCACACGACGATCTACCAATACCAGCAGCCGGTGAGCTTCGGCGAACACCGGGTGATGTTTCGCCCGCGCGACAGCCACGACCTGCGTGTGCTGGCGACCGACCTCGAGGTGAGCCCCGAATCCATCGTGCGCATGATCCAGGACCCGCACTCGAACTCGGTGGCGCTGGTGCAGCCGCTCGAATCGGCGACCGAGCTGAAGATCGTCTGCAGCTTCACGATCGAACACGCGCACACCAACAACCTGGAGCTGCCGCTGGCGCCGAGCGCCGAGGTGTTCCCGTTCGCCTACAGCGTGGAAGAGCGCTTCGACCTCGAGCAGTACCTGCGCCCGCACCACGACGACCCGGGCGGCCACCTCACGGCCTGGGCGCGCCAGTTCATCCGCACCGACGGGCTGACCGGCACGCGCGATCTGCTGGTCAAGATGAACCAGTTCATTCGCGACAACTTCGGCTACGCCTCGCGCGACGAACAAGGCACGCAGACGCCGCAGGAAACGCTGAAGCTCAGCACCGGCTCGTGTCGTGATTTCGCGCTGCTGATGATGGAGGCGGTGCGCCGCCTCGGCATCGCCACACGCTTCGTCTCGGGTTACCTGTACGACCCAGCGCTCGACGGTGGGGACGCCGACAACACGGTCGGCGCCGGCGCCACGCACGCGTGGCTGCAAGCGTATCTGCCGGGCGCCGGCTGGGTGCCGTTCGACCCGACCAACAACCTGCTCGGTGGCAACCAGCTGATCCGTGTCGGCGTGGCCCGCGACCCTTCGCAAGCCGCGCCGATCGCCGGCAGCTGGTACGGCGAGAACGGCGACTACCTCGGCATGACCGTCAACGTGGTGGTGCACCGGCGCTGACGTGGCGCGCCCCGCAGCGCCTCGTCAGCGTTTGTGGCTGGTTTCGTACTCCGCCACGGCCTTCTTCAAGTCGGTGTATTCCTCGCAGCCGAAGAAGCACAGCTTGTCGAGTGCTGCGAGGTGCAGTTTGGCCTTCGGCAGATCGTTCATGGCCAGGTAGGCCTCGCCGCTGTACTCGTGCGCGCCGCGGTGCTTGGGGTCGAGGCGCAGCGCTTCGTCGTAGTGCTGAAAGACCAGCGCCATGTCGGCGTTGCCACCCTTGCGCATCGAGTAGGCGTAGAGGTTGTGGTAATCGGCATTCTTGGAATTGGCCGAGAGTGCTTGTTTCAGGCCGGCTTGTGCAGCAACCCAATCCTTCTTCGCGATCGCGGCCTTGGCACTGACGATCACCGGGTCGGCAGACGACGCTTCGCTGGCATCGGCGCCGCCCGCACCACCGCCTCCGGCGGCATAGGCGGCGGCGCAGCAGGTCAACAAGGCGGTGGCGAGAAATCTCGAGCGGGTTTTCATCAATGAATCTCCTAAGCGCAAAGAATCGTCACGGCGTGCTCGTGGGCGGCGGTCGTCGAGCTCGTGACGTTGACGGTCGTTCCGGCCTTGAGTGCCCGCAGCTGTGCCACCGTCAAGGTCACGGTGTGGTTGTGCACGGCGGCGCCTTGAATGTCGTAGACCTTGTCGGTCGCCGAGTCGAGGTCGGCCGTGGCGATGACGAGCGTGTGCCCGTGGTTGGCCGCGATCGTGTCGCTGCAGCCCGCAGCTCCGGGCGCAGGAGCCGGCGCAGGCGCTTCGCTCCCACCGCCACCACAGCCCTGGAACAACAGCGCGACGGTGCTTCCCGCCAGCGCGCCACAAAATGTCTTGCGTGTGATCGATGCGGTCATGCGGGTCTCCTGTCAACACGGCGTGAGCTTCGACGCTCACAGGCTTCGTGCACGGTCTACGTCCGCTGTCTGGCAGGTATTCCGTCGCGCCGCCGATCAACGGTGCAAGCAAAGGTAAAAAAGAAAAAGCCCGCTTGCGCGGGCTTTTCAGGAGGCTGGATGCCACTCAGCGGGTGAAGCCACCCGGGCGCGGACGCTGCGGTTTGAACGGGCCTTTGCCGGCCGGTGCACCCGGCTTGCGCGGCGCAAAGCCACCGGCCTTGTGATCGACGCGACCGGCGCTCGGTGCGCGGTCGAACGGGCTGCGCTGCACGTCACCACCCATCGGCGGGCGCGGCTGCTCGAAGCGGTTGCCATCTTGATGACCGAAGTTGCGCTCGCCGGCGTTGCGGTCGAACGGAGCACGGTCACGCGGTGCAAAACCTTCACCCTGGCGCGGCGCGAACGGCTTCTTGCCGAAGCTCTTGGCCGGGCCGAAACCCGGCTTGCCGAAGGGCTTGCCACCGAAGCGGCCGGCCGGCGCGCCTTCGCTGCGCATCGCGAACATCTTGGGCTCGGGCGTCTTCGGCTCGAGGCCTTCGATCATCGCGACAGGAATGTTCTGCGTGGTGAACTGTTGGATGCGGCGGATCATGCCCACGTCCATGCGCTCGCCGAGCGTGATCGCCAGGCCATTGCGGCCGGCACGGCCGGTGCGGCCGATGCGGTGCACGTAATCTTCGGCCTTCATCGGCAGGCCGTAGTTGATCACGTGGCTGATGGTCGGCACGTCGATGCCACGCGCGGCCACGTCGGTGGCGACCAGGATCTTCAGCTGCTGGTTGCGCAGGCCTTGCAGCACGCGGTTGCGGCGACCTTGCGGGTGGCCACCGTGCAGCGACGCGACATGGTGGCCCATGTCGGCCAGGCGGTCGGCGAGCCAGTCGGCATCGCGCTGCGTGCTCGTGAACACGAGCGCCTGTTCCATCTCTTTCTGGGTCAGGATGTGGTCGAGCAACGCGTTCTTGTGGTTCACGTTGTCGGCCCAGTGCAGGCGCTGTTCGATGTTCTCGTGTGTGTCGGTGTGCGAAGACACGTCGATTCGCTTCGGGTCACGCAACAGGTTCTGCGCCAGGCGGCCGACGTGGCCGGCGAAGGTGGCGCTGAACATCACGGTCTGGCGGGCTGCGGGAATCGCGTCCGAGATCGTGTTGATGTCATCGATGAAACCCATGTCGAGCATGCGGTCGGCTTCGTCGAGCACCAGCATCTCGACGTTCTCGAGCACGGCCTTGCCGGTCTGCAGGTGGTCGAGCAGGCGGCCGGGGGTCGAGATCAGGATGTCGAGCGGGCCGCGCAAGGCAGCGATCTGTGCCGGATATGGCACGCCACCGACGACGGTCGCGACACGCAGGCCCTGCACGAAGCGGCCGTAGGTGGCAGCGGCCTTGGCGACTTGCATCGCCAGCTCGCGGGTCGGGCACAGCACGAGGATGCGCGGGCCGTAGATCACGCCACGCTCACGCTTCACGGTGGTGTCGCTGCGGGCAGCGAGCACACGTTGCAGTGCGGGCAGGATGAAGGCGGCGGTCTTGCCGCTGCCGGTACTGGCCGAAACCATCAGGTCGGCGCCAGCCAGCGCGGGCGGGATCGCCTGCGTCTGTACTTCGGTGGCGGAGTCGTAGCCGGAGGCTGCGACGGCTTTGGTCAGGGCTTCATTCAGGCCCAATGTTTCGAAACTCATGGTCTTCAGATCTCACATACACGGCGCCGCCGCACGCCACTCGTGGTGGGCGCGCGAACAAAGCGCCTGCCGGCACGTCAGGTGCCAACAGATAAGTCGCTGGGGAGAAGGTCCGAACCAGCGCCATGAACTGGGGCTGGACCTCGGGAACAGTCAAAGCGACGGCATCGCCGCCAACCATTCCCGAAAGCTGGGGTCAGCTCGCGGTGTTCGAACAAGCCGCACGTCGCGCCGGTTGCGCTTCTCGTGGGAAGACTCGATGAGGTCAGAGGGGATGAACGAAACGCCGCACCAAACAACCTGCGGCGAAAGTCGGATTCTATGCCGTATCGGGTTTTCCCGCAAGCAGCTCAGCAGATCACTTGGCCAGAAGGTGCTCGCGGTAGTACGCCAGCTCTTCGATCGACTCGTGGATGTCGGCCAGCGCCGTGTGCGCCTGGGCCTTCTTGAAACCGGCGAGGATCTCGGGTTTCCAGCGTTTGGCCAGTTCCTTCAGCGTGCTCACGTCGAGGTTGCGGTAGTGGAAGAACGCTTCCAGCCTGGGCATGTAGTTGGCGAGGAAGCGCCGGTCCTGGCAGATGCTGTTGCCGCACATCGGCGAGGCGCTCTTGGGCACGAAGCGCTTCAGGAACTCGATCACCTGCGCTTCGGCCGAGGCCTCGTCGACGGTCGACGCCTTCACGCGGTCGATCAACCCGCTCTTGCCGTGCGTGCCCTTGTTCCACGCGTCCATCGCGTCGAGCGCGGCGTCGCTCTGGTGCACGGCGAAGACCGGGCCTTCGGTGCGGTGGTTCAGGTTCGGGTCGGTCACGACGACGGCGATCTCGATGATGCGGTCGGTGTCGGGGTACAGGCCGGTCATCTCGAGGTCGATCCACACGAGGTTCTGGTCGCTGCTGGTCAGAAGGATGCTGGTGCTGTTGCTGTCGGTCATGGGTTTTCTCCTGGCGGGGATTCTCGCAGCCCCGGGCGCCGCGCTGCGCCGGCCGCCCTACACTTCGGCCCATGCAAGCATCTACCTTGACTCTCGTGTTCGCGGCGGCGCTACTGGCGTCGCTCGGCGTCAAGTTCTGGCTTGCCACGAGGCAGATGCGTCACGTGGCGGCGCACCGCAACGCCGTGCCGCCCGCGTTCGCCGCCACCATCACGCTCGCAGCGCACCAGCGTGCCGCCGATTACACGCTCGCCAAGGGCCGCTTCGGACTGTTGACGATGGCCTTCGGCGCGGCAGTGCTGCTGGGCTGGACGCTGCTCGGTGGCATCGACACACTGAACGCGGCCCTGCGCGACGCCGTGCAGCCGCGCTGGGGCGACATGGTCTACCAGCTTGCGCTGTTCGTCTGCTTCGCGCTGATCGGCGGCCTGCTCGACCTGCCCTTCGAGCTGTACAGCACCTTCCGCATCGAACAGCAATTCGGATTCAACCGCATGACCTGGAAGCTGTACGTGGCCGACATGCTCAAGGGCTTGATCGTCGGCGCGCTGATCGGCCTGCCGATCGCGGCATTGATGTTGTGGATCATGGGCGCGGCCGGTGGCCTGTGGTGGTTGTGGGCCTGGGGCGCGTGGATGGGTTTCAACCTGCTCGTGCTGGTGCTGTACCCGACCGTGGTCGCGCCGCTGTTCAACAAGTTCGTGCCGCTTGCCGATGAGTCATTGAAGGCACGCGTGCAGGCACTGATGGCACGCTGCGGTTTCGCGGCGAAAGGCCTGTTCGTCATGGATGGCAGCAAACGCTCGGCCCACGCCAACGCCTACTTCACCGGCTTCGGCGCGTCCAAGCGCGTGGTCTTCTTCGACACGCTGCTGAACAAACTCTCGCCGGGCGAAGTGGAAGCGGTGCTGGCGCACGAACTGGGCCACTTCAAGCACAAACACGTGATCAAGCGCATCGCCTCGATGTTCGCGATCAGCCTGGCGGGCTTCGCCTTGCTCGGCTGGTTGTCGACGCAAGTCTGGTTCTATGCCGGGCTCGGCGTGCAGCCTTCGGCTGGCGCGCCGAACGACGCGGTCGCGCTGCTGCTGTTCCTGCTGGTCACACCCGTGTTCGGCTACTTCGTCTCGCCGCTGTTCGCCCAGCTGTCGCGCCGGCACGAGTTCGAAGCCGACGCCTACGCCTGCCAACAGGCCAGCGGCGGCGACCTCGCCAGCGCGCTGCTGAAGCTGCACGAGGACAACGCCTCGACGCTGACGCCCGACCCGGTCTACGTTCGCTTCTACTACTCGCACCCGCCCGCGTCGGAGCGCCTGGCCGCGCTGGCGCGAGCGGCGGTGCCCCAACCCGCGTGACACCATGAGCAACCTTCTCCACCAGAAATGCCAGGCCCTCGAAGGCGGTCTGCCGATGAGCGACGCCGTTGTCCACGACCACCTGGCCCAAGTCAGCGGCTGGCACCTGAAAAACGGCTCGATAGAGAAGACCTTCTCGTTCAAGAACTACTACGAGACGATCGCGTTCGTGAACGCGCTGGCGTGGGTGTGCAACACCGAAGACCACCACCCCGATCTGGCCGTGAGCTACAGCCGCTGCGTGGTGCGCTTCAACACGCATTCGGTCGGTGGCATCTCGGTCAATGACTTCATTTGTGCGGCGAAAACAGACGCGCTGGTGGCCTTCATTGCATGAGCTTGCGTTGGTGACCTTGCGTTGAGCAAGACCGTCACGCTCGACCTGGGCTTGGTGGTCGCGGGCCACGGGCGCCACTACATCGTCGAAAACGCCGAGGGCGTTCGCCTGACCTGCCACCCGCGTGGCAAGAAAAGCGACTGCGTCGTCGGTGACCGCGTGCGCTGGCAAGTGTCGGGCGACGAAGGGGTGATCGAACACGTGGAGCCGCGCCGCAACCTGCTGTTCCGGCAGGACGAATGGAAGACCAAGTCGTTCGCCGCCAACCTCGACCAGCTATTGATCCTGGTCGCCGCCGAGCCGGTGTTCAGTGAATCAAAACTAGCACGCGCATTGATCGCGGCCGAGAGCGCCGGCATCCTCGCGCGCATCGTGCTCAACAAGGCCGACCTCACGACGATCGCCGCGGCAAGGGTACGGCTCGCGCCTTACTCGGCGATGGGCATCGACGTGCTGGAGATGGCGCTGAAGACTCGCCCCGAAGAAGCCCGCGCCCTGCTCGACCCGCTGCTCGAAGGCCGCGCCACGCTCGTTCTCGGGCCCAGCGGCACGGGCAAGAGCACCTTGATCAACCTGCTCGCGCCCTATGCGAAAGCGCAGGTCGGCGAGATTTCGCAGGCCTTGAACTCCGGGCGCCACACGACGACGACGACGCAGTGGTACTGGATCGACGCCGCGCGCCACACCGCGCTGATCGACTCGCCGGGGTTTCAGGAGTTCGGTTTGCGCCAGATCGACGCGAACCAGTTGTCGGGGCTGATGCCCGACCTGCGCGCCCACGCCGACGACTGCAAGTTCTACAACTGCAGCCACCTGCACGAACCGGGTTGCGGCGTGCGCGAGGCGCTGGAGCGTGGCGAGATCAGCGAGTCGCGCTACCGCATCTACGGCGAGATCCTGAGCGAGTTGGTGCAGCGGCGCTGAAGCGCCGGTTCAGCCGACCAGGTTGGCCAGCGACAACAGCGCCAGCAGCAGCATCCACAAGACCACCGAACGCCACACCAGACCGACAACGCTGCGCAAGTGGCCCGGCTCGGGCGGCAGGCCCGGCGTGGAGCCTTCGGCGAATACCGCTTCGGGTGCGGCTCCGGCTTCGAATGTCTTGGAACGATCAGGCGTGACGCCGGGCGCCGCAGCGCCACCGAGTTGCACACCCACCGCGCCGGCCGCTGCGGCCAGGATGATGCCTTCGTTCGGGTGTTTCCAAAGCCCCGCGTCGCGGCGCCAGCAGGTCACCGCTTCTTCGAAGTTGCCGACCACCGCGAAGCCGAAGGCCGTGAGCCGTGCCGGCACGTGGTCGAGCAGGTTGAACAAGCGCTGCGACAGGTTCATCAGCCGCTCGTTCACAGCTGCGTCGATGGTGCGGCTCTTGAAGGCCCAGTAGCGGCTCGCGTACTCGGCCATGCGGTACAGCACCGCGCCGGCCGGCCCGAGGCCGAACGACGACAGCAGCACGAACCAGAAGAACACGCCGAACACGTGGCGGTGCGCGGCCAGCAGCGAGTGTTCGATCACGTGGCGCAGCAGTTCGGTGCGCGGCAGCTCGCTCGCGTCGAGGTGGCGCCATTCGGTCAGCAGGCGGCGCGCCTCGGCTTCGTCACCGCGGTCGAGCGCGTCGCGGATGTCGGTGTAGTAGTGGCTGAACTGGCGGAAGCCGAGCGTGACGTAGAGCACCGCCACGTTCCACACCAGCGCAAGCAACAGGCTGAAGTGCGCGATACCCGCGTAGATGCCCCAGGCCAGCAAGGCCGGCACGACCGTCGTGATGCCCCAGACGACCCAGGCATGGTGGTCACGCCCGGCGTCGAAGTTGCGGCCGGTCCAGCGCAGCCAGCCGGTCAACGCGTCGTGCACCACGTTGCCTCGCGGCAAGGGCTTGAGCTGCTCGATCAGCAGCGCGAACAGGACGGCGAAGAAACTCATGCGCCGCAATGATACCGACGGGGTTCGCTCGTTCGCCTTCAGGCCGCCAGGAAGCGATACAGATTGCGCAACATCGCGGCGGTCGCGCCCCAGACGAAGTAGCGGCGCGGCTCACCGCGCTCGTCCACCCCGCGCCACGGCATCGACAGGAACTCGCGCCGCACGTCGCCCACCTCGATCGAATGGCGCTGGTGGTTCGCCGGGTTCATCAGGAACGACAACGGCACCTCGAAGACTTCGGCCACCTCGAATGGATCGGCCTGCAACGAAAAGCCGGGGCGCACGAAGGCGACCACCGGGGTGACGATGAAACCCGTGCCGGTCGTGTAGGTGGGCATCGTGCCCAGCACGTCGACGAACGAGGACTCGAGGCCGATCTCCTCGCGCGCCTCGCGCAGCGCGGTGGCGGCAGCGTCGGCGTCTTCCGGC
>JANYFX010000595.1 GCA_025359585.1 Rhizobacter sp.
CAAGCTGGCGGCGCGCTCACGGCTTCGGAGCCCACGCCCTCGCCACCCGGCAAAAGCGTCCATAGGGGTCCAGGTCGGATCGCGCCACCATCTCCGAGGTATCTTCGAGCACTCTGCCGTCCAAGCGTGAGACGACTTCACGCGAGGCCTTGTGCTTCGACAGGCGCATCTCCCTCGCTTCGACATCGAAGGCGAGATAGTTGAAAACCTCGACGGCTTCGCATTCATCCATCTTTACGGCTCCTCGAACCCTCGGGCCGACTGGCTCATGTGCCCAGCTGCGCGCGACGCGACGCCGTTTCCAACGACGGCCCGTTCCGAGTCGACTCGACACCTGCAGATCCCAGAGCACTGCGAACCACGCGACGCCGTCAATTCGTCTTTGCGCCGTCAGAGGCGCTCGGCGCTCGCGCGAGGCGTTGCCAGGCAAGCGTTGCAAACACCTAGACCAGACTGTCGCGGGTCAGGAGTTCCATCGCCTGTTTTGAAGTTTGCCTGGCAGCGGCGGCACACGTACAACTTCGAGCCGGATCGGAACTTCCGGTCTGGCTCTGACGCGGGCCGAGCAGCGGAATACTCCGCCTGCGTCTGACGAAGCTTGCTGACCTTCGCGACCCCTTTGAAAGGCGACGTCATCGGTGTCGATGCCGGCAGCGTAAAGGAGATCCCTCAGGAGCAAGCCTTGCCGTGATCGGCATGATTGCCCGCCGCTTTCGCCGCCGCCTCCGTCATGTACTCGCCTTGCTTGGTCTTGCCGTAATACTTCGTGCCCGAGCAGTGATAGACCTTCGAGCTGGAATTGACCCAGACTTGGCCTGGGCCGCCGCCGGCGGCCGGCGCCGTCGAAGGCGCCGCCGTTGCGGTCTTCGCAGCGGTGGGTGCGGCCTTCGCGGGCATGGTCGCCGCGGCAGGCGCAGACGCCGGGGCTGCAGCGGTCTTGGCCGGGACAGCCGCGGCCGTAGCAGCCGTAGCGAACCAATCCTTCACGCCTTTGTGGCCGGCGCACGCGCCCTTCTTCGTTTCATTGGACGTGTACGAACCATCCTTGCAAAGGCCGGTCGAGCCGCTCGGGGCGGCAGCGGGCGCCTGTGCGAACACTGCGGTCGACGCGAGGAAGCCGGCGGTCAGGGCAAGGGAAATCATCGACAGTTTCATGAATTGATCCTGTGGGTTGAGGGAAAGAAATTTAGTTGGCGACGGCTAGCCTTGATGCTTCTCGGCCATCTTCGCCAGGGCAATCGTGAGGGCCGCACCGCCGAGCGTCTTGATCAATCCGGCGTGCTGTGCATAGAAACTGCTCATCTCATCGACGATGCCGGGGTTGTGCTGTTCAGCGTGGCTGGCGATCACCTGGACCTGCTCGGGCGTCAGCTTCGAGGCCTGGTCGGGAGTGACCGCGGTGGGTGCCGTGCCTCCTTGGGTCAGTTGTCCAAGGATTGCGCCGAGGCCGCCGCCCTGTGCGCCGTTGACCAGTGACGCGAGTACGCCGGGCCCCATGCCGGCCAGCATCTGATTGAGCATGCCGGCCTGCTGGTTGGGATTGGCCTGGCCGAACAACTGACCGGCCATTTGGCCGAACGATGGGGTTTGGTCGGAATGGAACATCGCCGACAGTCCTTGACTGAGCAGGTCTGGTGACGCGCTTTGCGCCACCTTATCGAAATGATCTGCCGCATTGGTCGGGGTACCGCCGCCGGTGAACTGGGAAAGCAAGCTGCCGAGATCGAAGCCCATTGTGTGATCCTTTAAGAACGTGTCCAACGCGCATGCCGCGCGACTGTGCGAGGCCAGGCTTGCTACTTTCGAGTCACCAAGTGATAGGCGCCCAGCAGCACGATCGCGCCGACGATCGCGCCGATGAACCCGGTCGATTGCCCCGCCTGATACCAACCCACGAGTTGACCCAGATAGGTTGCCGCGAGCGAGCCGCCAATGCCGAGCGCAGCCGTGAGGAAGAAGCCTCCAGGGCCCGCACCGGGCGTGATCGCCTTGGCGATGAGTCCAGCCACAAACCCGATGAGGATGGTCCAGATGAGATGCATGCGTGCGTCCTGTGGTTGAGCAGCAGTGACAAGGGCGGCTAACGGGGTGGCTGCCCATCGGACGGGCAACCAGATCGTTAGGTCAGTTCATTGTTCGACAACGGACGGGAGTGTCACTCTTCGGCGGCCATCGATCGGACGGTTCGTCGCGCGCTTTGCGATTCTTTACGTCTGACGATTGAGGGGCGATGTTGCGGACCGACGCGTGCTGCAGGGCATTGAGCCACCAGACTCTACGCGCGCGCGCACATCTTCGCGGCAGCAAACATCCTCAAACCAGAGCCACTGCACGCGCGGGGCCTGCTCTGCAACCTCCTGGAGACTCCTGTGGGCAGCAGTTGGCAACTTGTCGTCGCCGAAATCGACGGCGCCGCACCTCGTTCTCCGGACTGGCGGGCTGGAGTGCGGTCGCCGACAATCGGTCGAACAACCGGAGAATCGGTTGTCAGAAGAATTTGAAGTGCGTGGGGCCCATGAAGACCGGATGGACGAGGCGGCGGAGCGCGAGCCAAGGGGCATGGCGGGTCAACTGGCGGTGATGACCGCGATCCTTGCGACGGTCGGTGCGACGTTCTCGTACATGGGAGGTGCCACCCAGGCCGATGCCGGCTTGTTCAAGAACGACGCTGCGATCAAGAAGACCGAGGCGTCGAATCAGTGGAATTTCTACCAGGCCAAGAGCAACCGGCAGAACCTGAGCGAACTCGGCATGCAGCTCGTCGATGACGCGCGCAAACCGCTGTTCGAGGGCGAGGCCAAGCGCTACGCGGCCGAGAAAGAAGAGATCAAGCTGGCCGCCGAGAAGCTTGAGAGGCAGTCGGCCGAGTTCGACAAGATGAGCGAGGCCAAGCTGCACCAACACCACCGATGGGCTCAGGCCAAGACGGCACTTCAGATTGCGATCGCGATGGCTGCGATCGCGCTGCTCACCAAGCGGCGCTGGCTGGAGACGGCGGTTTTCGCAATGAGCGGCGTGGTGTTGGTGCTGGGCGCACTTGCGTATTTTCGCGTATGAAGCTTCGGACGAAGCCTTCGAAGTTGCCAAATATCCAACTGCCATCGGGCTCTCACCGGCGAGCGAAAGCGCAGGGCCGGCGATGAATGCGGTGGTTCAAATCCAAAGCTTCAACGCCGGTCGCGATCCCGAAAGATTGGCCATGAAGTACCGAGCGATGCGCTCCGGCCCGTTCGCCTTTCTGCGCGGAACCTGCCATTTGTTCTATGACCGTT
>JANYFX010000661.1 GCA_025359585.1 Rhizobacter sp.
CGACAAGACCACGCCGGGCTTGATCATGGGTGCGATCAGCGCTGGCGTGCCGAGCATCTACATGCCCGCCGGCCCGATGCTGCGTGGCAACTACAAGGGCCAGACGCTGGGCTCGGGCGCCGACGCGTGGAAGTTCTGGGACGAGCGCCGTGCCGGCAACATCACGAAGACCGAATGGATCGGCGTGGAAGCCGGCATCGCGCGCAGCCACGGCACCTGCATGACGATGGGCACGGCCGCCACGATGATGGGCATCGCCGAAGCGATGGGCCTGACGCTGCCAGGCGCGTCGGCCATCCCTGCGCCCGACGCGAACCACGTGCGCATGGCGACTGAAAGCGGCCGGCGCATCGTTTCAATGGTGTGGGAAGACCTGACGCCGCAGCGCGTGCTGAGCCGCGCGAGTTTCGAGAACGCGATCGTGGTGGCGATGGCGATGGGCTGTTCGACCAACGCGATCATCCACGTGGTGGCGATGTCGCGCCGCGCCGGTGACGCTTGCGCCGTGACGCTGGCAGACTTCGACAAGGCGAGCCGCGTGGTGCCAGTGCTGGCCAACATTCGGCCGAGCGGCGACACCTACCTGATGGAAGATTTCTACTACGCTGGTGGGTTGCCGGGCCTGATGAGCCGGCTCACCGGTTCCTTGCAACTCGGTGCGAAGACCGTCAGCGGCCGCACGCTCGGCGATGACATCGCCGGTGCGCAAGTTCACAACGACGACGTGATCCGCCCGCTCGACAACCCGATCCACGCCGAAGGTGCACTCGCCGTCCTGCGCGGCAACATCGCACCCGGTGGCGCCGTGATCAAGCCCAGCGCCTGCGCGCCGCGCTACCTTCAGCACACCGGTCCGGCGCTGGTGTTCGACGACTACCCGAGCCTGAAGGCCGCGGTCGACGACGAGAACCTCGACGTGACCGCCGATCACGTGATGGTGCTGCGCAATGCCGGCCCGCAGGGCGGCCCGGGCATGCCGGAGTGGGGCATGCTGCCGATCCCCACCAAGCTGGTGAAACAAGGCGTGCGCGACATGCTGCGCTTGTCTGACGCGCGCATGAGCGGCACCAGCTACGGTGCCTGCATCCTGCACTGCACGCCCGAGGCCTTCATCGGCGGGCCGCTTGCGTTGGTGAAGACAGGCGACCTGATCACGGTCGACGTGCCGGCGCGGCGCATCCACCTCGAGGTCAGCGACACCGAACTCGCGCGTCGCCGCGCCGAGTGGAAAGCGCCGGCGCCGCACTTCGAGCGCGGCTACGGCTGGATGTTCACGCGCCACATCCAGCAGGCCGACCAGGGCTGCGACTTCGACTTCCTCGAAACCCAGTTCGGCGCGCCGGTCACGGAACCCGTCATCTACTGAGCGCTGATCATGAAACAAGCCACGCGCGAGTTGCTCGCGAAGGTCAGCACCGCCACGATCTGCACCGCGCTCTTCAAGCGCGGCCTGCGCAACCAGTTCATCCAGAACGTGCACCCGCTCAATGCGAGCCTGCCCAACATGGTCGGCGAGGCCTTCACGCTGCGCTACATCCCGGCGCGCGAAGACCTGAACCCCATCACCGTGTTCCAGGACCGCGCGCACCCGCAGCGCAAGGCGGTCGAAGATTGCCCGCCCGGCGCGGTGCTCGTGATCGACAGCCGCAAGGACGCGCGCGCCGCCTCGGCCGGTACGATCCTGGTGTCGCGCTTGATGAAACGCGGTGTGGCCGGTGTCGTCACCGACGGCGGGTTTCGTGACTCGCCCGAGATCGCACGCCTGCCGTTCCCGGCCTACCACCAGCGGCCATCGGCGCCCACCAACCTCACGCTGCACCAGGCGCTCGACATCAACGTGCCGATCGGCTGCGGCGACGCGCCGGTGTGGCCGGGCGACGTGATCGTGGGTGATGCCGAAGGTGTGGTCGTGATCCCCGCGCACCTGGCCGACGAGGTGGCGATGGAGGCGACCGAGATGACGGTGTTCGAGGACTTCGTGACCGAGCAAGTGATGGCGGGCCGCTCGATCCTCGGCCTGTACCCGCCGACCGACGAGCAGGCGCGTGTCGACTTCGCGGCGTGGCGCCAACACGCGGGTCGCTGAGCAGCCGCGCGGTTCGAAGCTCGTGTGATCGCTGTCCTTGCCAGCGCGATGGTGGTCGTGTTGTACGTTGCTGCCGTGGCAGCAAGTCTGTGCACTTGCGGTCTCAGCGCGGCAGGCGCGGGAGCACATGGCTCCAGAGTTTCACGCCGCTGACCTGCCCCGAGGCATCGCGCTGGAACAGGAGTTCTTCGCCCAGGCTGCCGTCGTCGCGCACTTCGCGGAAGCTGTCTTTACCCACGCGTTTCAAGACCTGCAGGGTCCCGGCCGGGTCGTCGGTGGGCAGTGACAAGGACACCAGGCCGGCGCCCCAGGGCACGACGATCCATTCGCTGTCGAAGGGCTGGCTCGCGTATCGACCGGCCAGCGATTCCAGCCCGGGCTCGCCCGGGGTGCGCGGCGCGAGCGGCAGCTTCAGGCCCTTCAGCATGAGCTGGCGCATCGGCCGCGTGTAGCGCCCGAGAGAGCGGTTGTCGTTGGCATTCGCCATGGCGATGACGGCCACTTCGTCGTTCAGCGCCAGGCCGATGGCCGTCAGGTAGCCCGGGCACACGCCGGTGTGGCCCACCACCGTGTTCGCACCATCGCGGCTCACGGCGAAGCCCAGCCCCCAGCCGTTCTTGCCATCTTCATCGACCCACTGCACCCGGTGCATGTCGCGCAGCGTCGCGACCTTGAGCACCTCGCGGCCACCGCTCTTGCGCAAACGGAATTGCCACGACGCGAACCGGGCCAGGTCTTCGACGGTGGAGGTGAAGCCCGCAGCCGGCGCCATGCCCCGTGTGTCGAAGGGCTTGAGAAGATCGCGCGTGCCGTCGCGCTTGATCGCGCCGAAGCCTTGTGCCAGGCGCGTGCCGTACAGATCCATCGGCATCAGCGGGCGCGTGTCGGCGAGCTTCAGCGGGGCCAGGATCTCGCGTTGAACGTAGTCCTCGTAGGACGTGCCGGAAACGTTGGCCACCACCTCGCCGAGCAGCGCCATCGCCAGGTTGCTGTACTGGTGGTGGTCGGACGTGCGCATGAACGTCTGCTGCCCGCCCAGGCTGCGAATCAACTCTGCGCGCGAAGGAAAGCTGAAACCCGGCGGCAGCCAGTAGCCGAAGTCGGCTTCGCGCGGCAGGCCCGACGAGTGCGTGAGCAGCGAACGAACCGTGATCGGGCCGCTGTCGGCGTCGGTGCGCTGCAGCGCGAAGGCCGGCAGCAGCTTGCCGATGTCGTCGTCGAGCGAGAGTTTGCCGGCTTCCCAGAGCTGCATCACGGCGACGGAGGTGAACAGCTTGGAGATCGAGCAGATGCTGTAGATCGTGTCGGCAGCGGCCACGACCTGGCTTCGCGCATCGATCGTGCCGAAGCCCTTTTTCCATACCAGCTCCCGGCCGACGACCACACCGGCGGACAAGGCGGGCACCCGGTCGAACCGGGCCTGCGCTTCGAGCCAAAGCTCGGTCAGGCGCAGCGCGTCCTGGAACTGCGTCTGCGGGGCGGCGGGTGCTGCCGGGACGGCGTCTTGCGCGCGGGTCGGGCCGACGAGCAGCAGCGCGGTCAGGGCAGCGGCCTGGAGAAGCTTCGGGGTGAAACGCGGCATGTCGGCCTCCGGTTGCGCCGGCAATATAGCCGCCCGTCCGTGGCCTTGCCAACACCACGAATGCAGAGTTTCTGCCCGCGGGCGAACGGATCAGCGCGCCGGCTTGCGCGGTGGTGTCTGCATCGCGCTGCTCTTGCCAGAACGCGCTTTCAGCGCGTCCCTGAGCAGGTATTCCACCTGCGCGTTCGCACTGCGCAACTCGGCCGCTGCGAGACGCTCGATCTCGGCCCAGAGCTGCGGGTCGATGCGCAGCAGGAAAGACTTCTTGTCGGGGCTGGCCATCGTCGGGCGCGAATGCGAAGCGCTTCGAAGGCTGCTCAGTTGTAGAGCGTGCCGGTGTTCACCACCGGCGTGGCGTCGTGGTCGGAGCACAGCACCACGAGCAGGTTGCTCACCATCGCTGCCTTGCGCTCGTCGTCCAGGTGCAGCAGGCCGCGCTCGGCCAGGCCGTTGAGCGCGAGCTCGACCATGCCGACGGCGCCGTGAACGATCTTGCTGCGCGCCGCGATGATGGCCTCGGCCTGCTGGCGGCGCAGCATCGTGCCGGCGATCTCGGGCGCGTAGGCCAGGTGCGTCAGCTTGGCATCGACGACCACGATGCCGGCCTGCGCGAAGCGCGCCTGAAGCTCGGTGCGCAAGGCCGCGGCCACTTCATCGGTGCCGGAACGCAGCGTGATCTCACGGGTGTCGCCGGGTTTGGGTTCGTCAATGTTGTCGTACGCATAACTCAGCGCCAGGTGGCGTACGGCCGACTCGGCCTGCGTGAGCACATAGGCCTCGAAGTTCTCGACATCGAAACTCGCCTGTGCCGTGTCTTCGACACGCCAGACGATCGCCGCCGCGATCTCGATCGGGTTGCCACGCAGGTCGTTGACCTTGAGTTTTTCGCTGTTGAAGTTGCGGGCGCGCACCGACATCTTGGTCTTGGCATAGAACGGGTTGGCCCAGCGCAGGCCTTCGTTGCGGTCGCTGCCGCGGTAGCTGCCGAACAGCGTGAGCAGCACGGCCTGGTTCGGCTGCAGCATGTACAGGCCGGCCAGGCACCAGGCGCCGAGCAGCATGCACAGGCCGAACAGGGCGCCCATCATCGGCGACGGCCGGCTCAGGACCATGAACACACCCACGAGCACCGCCACCAGACCGATGACGACGTAGACGAAGCCGTTGGCCGACGAAGCGGCCCGCTCTTCTGACGCTGTTCTCTTCATGTCACTCTCTCCCGAAGTGTTTTGCGATGATCGCAAAGTGATATCACTTTAGTATGAGGTGACGGGGCTGTCAAGCGGCGGGTGCGTCGGCCTCCATGAGGTTCAGGCCCAGCAGCGCGGCGTCACCGCGACCCTGCCGCACCAGCACCGGCGCCGCGCCGCTGAGATCGACCACGGTGGTCGGCTGCATCGCGCAGGCGCCGGCATCGACCACCGCCTGAATCAGCTTCTGGAAGTGGTCACGGATCTGGTGCGGGTCGTTCATCGGCTCGGTCTCGCCCGGCGCGATCAGCGTGGTGGCGAGCAGCGGCTGCCCCAGCAGTTCGAGCAGCGCCTGCGTGACCGCGTGTTCAGGCACGCGCAGGCCGATGGTGCGGCGTGAAGGGTGCGACACGCGGCGCGGCACTTCTTTGGTCGCTTCGAGAATGAAGGTGAACGGTCCCGGCGTGCCGAGCTTGAGCAGGCGGTCCTGCTTGTTGTCGACACGCGCGTAACTCGCGAGTTCGCTCAGGTCGCGGCACAGCAGCGTGAGGTGGTGTTTGTCGTCGACACCCCGAATGCGCCGCAGGTTCTGCGCCGCGGCCTTGTCGTCGAGGTGGCACACCAGCGCGTAGCTCGAATCGGTGGGGATCGCCGCGATACCGCCGCCATGCAGGATCTGCACCGCCTGCTTGAGCAGACGCGGCTGCGGGTTCTCGGGGTGGACTTCGAAGTACTGCGACATCGTGTGGCGCCGCCATCGAAGGCGGCGACCGATCAGGAATTCATGCCGGCCGGTGGACCCGCGATTCGAGCGCTTCCCACACCGGCGTGAGCTGCGACGGCAGCGGCGGCAGGTTGCCCAGGTCCATGTGGCTCTCGGCCGGGCTGTGGAAGTCACTGCCGCGCGAAGCGAGCAGGCCGTATTCGAGCGCGGTCTCGGTGTAGCGCAGCGCGTCGGCACTGCTGTGGCTGCCGGTGACCACTTCCACACCTTCGCCACCGAGCGTCTTGAATTCGGTGAACAGCGCGTACTCTTCGTTCGCGGTGAACTTGTAGCGCGCCGGGTGCGCGATCACGGCCATGCCGCCCGCTTGCGTGATCCAGGTGACGGCGTTGCGCAGCGTGGCCCAGCGGTGTGGCACGAAGCCGGGCTTGCCTTCGACGAGGTACTTGCGGAATACCTCCTGCGTGTCGCTGCAGACCTTGCTCTCGACCAGGTGCCGCGCGAAGTGGGTGCGCGAGATCAGCTCGGGGTTCTTCACGTACTTGAGCGCGCCATCGAACGTGCCCTTGATGCCGACCTTGGCCAGGCCGTCGGCCATCTCCATCGCACGTTCGCGGCGGCCGCCGCGCGTGGCGGCCAGGCCGGCCTTCAGCGCTTCGTTGTCGGCGTCGAAACCGAGGCCGACGATGTGCACCGTGATGTCGGCGAAGGTCACCGAGATTTCAGTGCCGGTCAGGTAGGGCAGGCCGAGCGCGAGTGCGGCGTCGCGAGCTCTTTGCTGGCCACCCACTTCGTCGTGGTCGGTCAGCGCCCACAGCTCCACGCCGTTGGCCTTGGCACGCGCGGCCAGCGCTTCGGGCTGCAGCGTGCCGTCGGACACCGCGGAGTGGCAGTGCAGGTCGGCGTTGATCCAGACGGTGGGTGTGTTCACGCTCTCATTGTAGAGAGCCGGGCCCGAAGGGTGCGTGAACAAGCCCTTACCGGGCCACGCGCACGGTGCGGCCTGCCGCGTTGTCGGTCAGCAGGTAGAGCGCACCGTCGGGGCCTTGCGTGACGTTGCGGATGCGTTCGCCAAGAGAGGCGAACAGGGCTTCACGCGAGTAATGGTCGTCCCAACATAGACCGATCGGTCAGTGTGTGGGCATAAATATTTTGACCAGTTTTATGAGAGTATCTGCGGCATAGCGCCACCCAGAACGTTCCCTATTACTTCGGCGGGAGCGCGCTGCATGTCAGGTGAGAGATGCCCGTACAAGTCCACTGTGGTCGTGATCGACTCATGGCCGAGGCGACGCTGGATCGTGGGCAGAGGAATCCCTGCAGCCATCAGCCAGGACGCGTGAGAGTGTCTGAGGTCGTGTACCCGCGGGGACTTTCCTAGAGGCTTAGACGCGGGTTTGCGGCCGTCCCACGACCCGTTCGCTCGAGCTCGCCACGGTGCCCCATCCTTCGCCCTTGAGTCGAACGCGGGCAAACCGTTCGCAAGTCGACGCGCAGGGTTCCACACGTCCTCCCAGAACTTAGCTTGCCGGATCGGGTTGCCTTGCCCGTTG
>JANYFX010000304.1 GCA_025359585.1 Rhizobacter sp.
GCCAGCGCCGACAACGGCCGCAGCGCGCTCGAGAAGCTGCGCAGCGAGCGCTTCGACCTGCTGCTGCTCGACCTTGAGATGCCGGAGGTCGACGGTTTCGGCGTGCTCGAACAGCGTGCCGCCGAGCCGGCCTTGCACGGCGTGCCGGTGATCGTGACCAGCTCGCTCGAAGGCGCGGCGCCGGTGGCGCGCTGCATCGAGCTGGGCGCCGACGACTACCTGCACAAGCCGGTGAACCCGGTGCTGCTGAAGGCGCGCGTCGATTCGAGCCTGGAGCGCAAGCACTTGCGTGATCGCGAACGCGAGCTGCTGGCGCGGCTGGCACCCGGCATGCAGAACGGCGCGCAGCCGTTGGGCGCCGTGCCCGGTGCGCGCCGCGTCGAAGCCACGGTGCTGGTGGCTCGCCTGCGCGACATCGACGCACTCGCCGTCGCGCTGCCGGCACAGGAGACGCTCGAACTGCTGAGCAACTGGAGCACGCTGATGCTCGACGCGATCGAGGGGCACAGTGGTGTGGTGCACCAGATGGCGGGCGACGCGTTGACGGCGCTGTTCGAAGGCGCGCCCTGGCCCGCTGTGCAGGCCGCGCTCGAGATGATCGAGCTGATCGCGATGTTCAATACCGAACGCGCTGCTGCTGGCAAGGCGCCCATCGTTCAGAGCGTCGGCATCGCCAGCGGCGAGGTCGTGGCAGGCCAGGCCGGCACGCCGCGCCGCGCCGCGCAGGTTTGCATCGGCGCGGCTGTGCAGCGGGCCGCCCGGCTCGAAGCGCTCGCGACGGAGCGCTCTGTGCCGGTGCTGATCGACACCGCGACCAGCGCTGCGTTGGCGGGCCGCGTGGCCACGCACAGCCAGCCTGCGGCGGTCTTGCCGGGCGGCTCGACGGCCGTGCCGGTGCATGCGCTGAACACAGGCTGAGGCCTGCGCGAGCAAGCGCCGATCACTTGCTGACTTTGGCCTTGTCGCTGGCCACCATCGCGACGGTGGTCGGCGCGGACTGCAGCTTCTCGAGCCGCTGGGTCTTGGCGATCAGCACGCTGCGCTGGGGTTCGGCGTTCGAGAGCACGGCGCTGAACAGCACGAAGGTCGTGGCGGCAGCGGTGGCGGCAGAGATCAGGCGGGCGGTGCGGGTCAGGGTCTTCATGGCGGGCTCCTCGGGGGGGGGGGTGGGCGATGGGTCTACTGTCGGCCCGCACCCCCTTTCAAGTCCTTTGCCGCCATGAATCAGCACTGAAGCGTTCTGAATCGCGCTGCTGACCTCACTCGACTTTTCGCCCTGCCCTCGGCGCTCAGAACACGGCGTGGTCGCCGCGCTCGGGCGCGTCCGCGCCGCTGACCAGTCGCTCGTAGAAATCGAACAGCGTCTCGGTGCCCGTGGAAGGCGTGGCCGAAGCGTCGTAGCGGCCCGTCGCAGGGTCGAATACCAACATCGATTCGGTCGCGTAGTAACGGCCGATCCGCGCGAGCTCGGCCTTCGCGGCCAGGGCCGGCACGACGTGGCCGAGCGTGCCGAGCACTTTGATGATCACGTCGAGCAAGGCCACCGGAACCTGCTTGAAACGCGGCGGGCGCCCGAGCAGCGCGAACAAGCGCTCGCCCTGCTGGCGCGGTGTGATCGCCTCGCCCGGTCCGCCGATCGGCAGGATGCGGTTGTGGCGGCTCGGGTCGTCGAGGCAGCCGGCCAGATAGTCGCCGAGATCGTCGTCACTGATCGGTTTGCAGGCCGTGAGCGTGCCGTCGCCGAACACCAGGAAAGGCTTGCCCTGCTTCACACGCTCGACCTGCCCCGACAGCGATTTGAAGAATGCGGTCGGCCGCACGATCGAGTACGTCACGCCCGATTCGACGAGGGCCTTCTCGAACGCCAGCTTGGCCTGCTGGAAGGCGAGCAGCGGCTTCTGCACGCAGATCGCCGAGAGCAGAACCATCTGCGTGACGCCGGCGCGCTGTGCGGCGTCGAGCGCCTGCACATGCGCGCGGTGGTCGACGGCCCAGGCGTCCTGCGGCGCACCGGTGCGCGAGGCCAGGCACGACACCAGCGTGTCGAAGCGCTCGCCGCAGAAGCCTTCGCGCGCCAGCGAGGCCGGGTCGGTGGTGTCGCCGACACGCACGGTGGCGCCGGGGAAAAGACGCCCGGCCTCATCCGGCGTCAGCTTGCCACCGACACCGGCCCGTGGGCGCACGAAGCACACGACCTCGTGGCCGCGCCGCAGCAGCGCACGCACGGTCGCCCGGCCGATCGTGCCGGTGGCGCCGAGAATCAAAACGCGGCGACGGGTGCTCATCACTGCAGCCGCACGGCAGAGTCGAAGTACCAGGTTCGGCGAATTTCAATCACGTCGAACTGGCGACCGAGTGCAGGCGGGAACGCCGGGTAGGGCCTCTGGCTTTCCACGATGCGCCTGATCGCTTCGTCGATTTCCGCCACGCCACTGGAGACAACGAAGGTCACCGACTCCACCGAGCCGTCGCTTCGAACGGCCACCGTCACCAAGGGCGGCGTGTGAGGCGTCTTCACCAGCTCGCGAACCGTGTCGACCGCGGTGTTGAACTGGATCTTCCGGGCCCACGCTTCGGCGTACTGAACAAGTTCGACGTTGGGGTCGCTGCGGCCCCACAGCCTGACGCGGCGTGCGGTGCTGAGCGAATAGGGCAGCGTGCTGGGCAGTTGCGCGGCCTTCGAGGCGGCTTCACGGCGGGCCGCTTCCTCGTCGAGCTGACGCCCGATGGCCCGAAGCACCGCTTCCCGTTTTGCCTCGTCTCTTTCGGCTTCGACGCGCGGGGCCTCTTTCGCTGCAGCGGCCCGACGCTGGGCCTCGACGCGAGCGGCGTCTTGGCGCGCGAGTTCCAGCCGCTGCGCCTCGAGCCGGGCCGCGGCTTGTCGCGCGGCCTCCTGGCGTTCGGTCTCCAGCCGCGCAGCTTCGAGCCGAGCGGCGTCTTGCCGCTGTACCTCCAGGCGAGCCGCCTGACGCGCCGCTTCTTCCCGCTGTGCCTCGAGCTGGGTCGCCGCTTGTCGTGCGGCGTTCTGGCGTTCGATCTCCAGCCGCGCGGTCTCGGCACGGGCTGCTTCCTGTCGCTGCGTCTCCAGCCGAGCCGCCGCCTGACGCACGGCTTCTTCCCGCTGCGCTGCCAGCTGGGCTGCCAC
>JANYFX010000710.1 GCA_025359585.1 Rhizobacter sp.
GCCAAGATCAAGGGCAGTGCCGGCCATCGCGCACTGTCCGTCGTCCCCACGTGTCCCCGCCGTGTCCCCGCCGTGTCCCCGCCGCCGCGTTGCGCCGGAATCCGCATAAATGCTGGTGTCCCCACTGTCCCCACTTGTCCCCGTACATTCCGGATGGTTGGCATCGGCACGGTGGCCCACAGTGACTCGAAGTCGAGATTCATTCCTCGTCCTCCCACACCTTGCGGGTGAACACGTAGAGCCTCGCTGTGGCGCCAAGCGCGGCGAGCCGAAGTTTCTGTGTCGCCCTGCCGTCGCCGCCAGGCGCAATCCAGCCCCGTGCCAACAACAGCTTCTCTGCGGCCTTGTAGTCCCTGCCTTTGCACAGGTCGGCCTTAAACGCCTCGGTCAGCACCAGAAACTCACGAACACCGCTGAGGTCGTGGCGATAGAAGCCGGCGCGATTGATGATGCGTTGGTCCGCCGTCGCGGCGACGTCTTCGAACCGGCTGGCCCCGTGCGCTTCGAAGAATGCACGAACACCAACCAGCACATCGCGTTCCTCGCGGTTGCCGGTGCCACCGAAGCCTTCAAGCCATGATGCGAAGCAGGATTTCGCCGCGCGCTCTGCCTCGCCGCGCTCCCAGCCAGTTAGGGCGTATTGCGATGCGAGTTCGCCGGCCATCGCGACCAACGCAAAACGCCGCGCCACGCGCTCCACCTGCCCGACGGAACCCGGCGGCACGACCTCGGCCACGAACTGGCGCATGCCGTCCGAAATGAACGCCACCAGTTTCACGCGATCGCGAACAATGTGGTGGAGCCATGCCACACCGACCGCGCCGTGCGCTTGCGCCGCAGCGTCCTTGAGCGCCAGCGCCAGCGCAGCCGGGGACGGCTGTCCGTGCAGCACCTCAAACGCACCCATGCCGGCGTTTGCGTCGGCACTAAAGTCGGCCAGCCGAATCTCCTGTCCGGCGTTCACCGTGCGCCCGACGCGCGCCATCAAGGCCGACAGCGACTCCTCGCCGGCACTCAGGAACAGCAGTCGCCACCGCTGCGCGGCCTTTGCAGCGCCGCTGCGGTTTGCGCGGGTCTTGCCCTGTCCGTTGGCCAGCAGATACGCCGACTCGCCGGCCTCCTTCGGGTCGCACTGGCTCAATTCGTCAAGGATCAACAAGCCGTCGTTGTGCAGCGCCGCAAGACCTTCCAACCCATTGGCGGTCGCCCGCCAGACGCGCGGGTAGGTCGTCGGATCGCCCCACACCGACGCTGCCGCTTTAAGCGCCGTCGACTTGCCGGACGAGGATTTACCTCGCAGGTGGAACCCGCCGGCGTCTTCGCTCACGATGTCGGCCAGGGCACCCGCAAAAGCGACCGAAATAGCAAACGCAATGCGGGTGTTGCCAGCGGCCAGCGCACCGACCGACTTCTGCCAGGCGTCCGCCGTGCCGGCCACCGCGAATGCCGGCTCGACAGAGTGAGCGTTCTGAAACACGACGATCTCGCCCGCCTCGCCGATCGTTTCCGTCGGCAGCAAATACACCGCGCCGTGCCAACCCAGACGGTCGACGCAGCGCGCCCGGTGATCCACCGGCCAGACCTTCATGTAGGTGACAAGCAGGTCCTTCGCCGCGCGGGTGGTCCCGGTGTTCAGGCACATGCGAGCCAGCTCTCTCCGCACGTCGATGCCATCACCTTCAAGCAGCTCCAAAGGTAGGACCCACTGGTGCCGTACCCCATCGTCGTCCAGCCACGCGAGAAGCCGGCCCCACTGTCCGCTTTTGCCGTCCCTTGTTTTGGCCATCACGCTCAGCGGCGAACACAACCATATCGGTGTCTTGTCATCACCGTCTTTGTCTGTGCCGGTGAAGTGCACGCCGGCCAAGGCCAGTGTGAACTTGCCACCGCCGTACTTGCAGGAGCTACTCGAAACGCCGGGTAAGTAGCCCGCGGTCGGCGCATCCAAATCAGGCAGGGCGAGCGGGGAGCACTCCGACTCCTCGTTGTCTTCTTGTGGGTTGCTTTCGAGGTCCTGCTTGCACGCCAGAGCCAGCACGTCTGCCGACGTAGCCTCGGGATGCGTGGCCAACCAGTCCACCGCGTCACCCTTTGCTTTAAGGCCCAGCGAAGCCACGTCCAACACGTGCACAGTACAGCCCAGCGGTATCAACTTCGCGGCCACCGCCAACCA
>JANYFX010000719.1 GCA_025359585.1 Rhizobacter sp.
CTCGACTTCGCCGGCGGCACGGTCGTGCACATCAATGCGGCGGTCGCGGGCCTGGTCGGTTCCTACATGATCGGCAAGCGCGTCGGCTACGGCAAGGAGGCGTTCACGCCGCACTCGCTGACGCTGACGATGGTCGGTGCCGCGCTGCTGTGGGTCGGCTGGTTCGGCTTCAACGCAGGCTCTGCGCTCGAAGCCGGCAACAGCGCCGTGCTGGCCTTCATGAACACCTTCAGCGCCACCGCAGCCGCGGTGCTCGCCTGGTGCATCGGTGAATCGTTGATGAAGGGCAAGGCCTCGATGCTGGGTGCTGCTTCGGGTGCTGTCGCAGGCCTGGTGGCGATCACGCCGGCGGCCGGCAACGTCGGCCTGATGGCGGCGATCCTGATCGGCTTCATCGCCGGCTTCGCCTGCCTGTGGGGTGTGACCGGCCTGAAGAAGCTGCTCGGCGCGGACGACTCGCTCGACGTGTTCGGCGTGCACGGTGTCGGCGGTATCGTCGGCGCGCTGCTGACGGGTGTGTTTCACGCGCAGTCGCTCGGCGGGCCGGGCATGGTGCCCGACTGGACGACCGCGGCGATGGTCACCAATCCTGACGGCATCCTGGCGCAGGTCTGGATCCAAGCGAAGGCGGTTGGTTTGACCATCGTGTGGTCGGGTGTGGTCTCTTTCGTGGCGTACTTCATCGTGGACAAGGTCGTCGGCCTGCGTGTCAACGAAGAAGACGAACGCGAAGGCCTGGACATCAGCTCGCACGGCGAGACGGCGTACCACAATTAAAGGCTGCGATAACGCTGCGCGAAAGACGATGGCGGGGTCGCCTCTGGCGACCCCTTCAAGGTGACAAAGGGCCGCGATTGCGGCCCTTTTCTTTTGCGCCGAGGACTGGCGTCGCGGGCCTTGCGCTCACCGCCCCGAACCCCAGATGCCTAGAATCTCTCTCCCGCGCATTTTCGCGGCCGCATCTTCTCGGGCTCCGCCATGGTTCCTCACCTCATCACTGCACTCACCGGCCCGATCAACGAACTCGAACAGCGCATTCTCGAATCGCTGCCCGCCATCGAACGCTGGTTCCGGCTCGAATGGATGGAGCACACACCGCCGTTCTACACCTCGGTCGACGTGCGCAACGCCGGCTTCAAGCTGGCGCCGGTCGACACCAACCTCTTCCCCGGCGGCTTCAACAACCTGACGGTCGAGATGCTGCCGCTGGCCGTGCAGGCGGCGATGGCGGCGATCGAGAAGATCTGCCCCGAAGCCAAGAACCTGCTGCTGATTCCCGAGAAGCACACGCGCAACACCTTCTACCTGGCCAACGTGCAGCGGCTGATGCAGATCTTCCACATGGCCGGGCTGAACGTGCGGCTGGGCACGCTCGACGACGGCATCACCAAGCCGACCGAGATCGCCCTGCCCGATGGCAGCGCGCTCACCTTGGAGCCGCTGGTCCGCACCCGCGGGCGCCTCGGCCTGAAGGGCTTCGACCCGTGCACGATCCTGCTCAACAACGACTTGTCGGCAGGCGTGCCGAAGATGCTCGAGAACCTGCACGAGCAGTACCTGCTGCCGCCGCTGCACGCCGGCTGGGCGTTGCGGCGCAAGACGAAACACTTCGCGGCCTATGAAGAAGTGGCGAAGAAGTTCGCCAAGCTGCTGGGCATGGACCCGTGGCTGATCAACCCGATGTTCGCGCGCTGCGGTGAAGTGAACTTCACCGACGGCACTGGTGAAGAGTGTTTGATGAGCAACGCCGAGACGCTGCTCGGCAAGGTGCGCCGCAAGTACAAGGAATACGGCATCCAGGAGAAGCCCTTCATCGTCGTGAAAGCCGATGCCGGCAGCCACGGCATGGGTGTGATGACCGTGCGCGACCCGAAAGAGCTTTCCGACCTCAAGCTCAAAGCAAGCAACAAGATGGGTGTGCTCAAAGATGGGCAAGAGGTCAGCGAAGTGATCCTGCAGGAAGGCGTGCCGACCTACGAGCGCGTGAACGACGCGGTGGCCGAGCCGGTGGTCTACATGATCGACCGCTATGTGGTGGGCGGCTTCTACCGTGTCAACGCCGGCCGTGGCATCGACGAAAACCTGAACTCGCCGGGCGCGAGCTTCGTGCCGCTGGCCTTTGCCGAGCACAACCAGCTGCCCAAGCCCGGTGCCAAACCCGGCGCCAGCGCACCGAACCGCTTCTACATGTACGGCGTGGTCGCGCGGCTGGCGATGGTGGCGGCGAGCTACGAGCTCGAAGCCACCGACCCGGACGCCGAGGTTTACGAATAGCCGCTCGTTCGGGCGCTGGCAAGGCACATCGGGCTTCGGTTGCTGCGTTGCAACATCGTTGATCGGCCAACCCCCTCGGGGGCTGGCCGCAGCGCAGAATCTGCCACTCCCGGTCCGATGCCCCGCGATCTCCCGCAGGGTTATTTTTTGTGAGCAGCAAAAACGACTCCTCCCGCCTTGGCGCTTTGACCCTGGGCGCATTGGGGGTCGTCTATGGCGACATCGGCACCAGCCCCTTGTACGCGCTGCGAGAAGTCTTCGCCACCAAGCACGCGAGCTTGTCGCAAGCCGACATCCTCGGTGTGCTTTCGCTGGTGGTGTGGACGCTCACGGTGATCGTTTCGCTCAAGTACGTGGCGCTGATCCTGCGCGCCAACAACAACGGCGAAGGCGGCACCATGGCGCTGATGGCCTTGTCGTCGCACGCCACGCGCGAACGACCCCGGCTGCGCTTCGCGCTGATCGTGATGGGCATCATGGGTGCCGCGCTGTTTTATGGCGACGGCGTGATCACACCGGCGATCTCGGTGTTGTCGGCGGTCGAAGGGCTCGAACTCGTGACCCCGGCGCTCAAGCCTTACGTCATCCCGATCACGCTGACCGTGCTGAGTGTCCTGTACGCCGTGCAGAAGCACGGCACCGGTGTGATGGGCCGCTGGTTCGGGCCGATCACGCTGGTCTGGTTCCTCGTCATTGCCTTCTGGGGCGTGGTCTGGATCGTGCGCGCGCCGGTGGTGCTGCAGGCGCTGAACCCTTGGCATGCGCTGCACTTCGGCATCGAACACGGGCGTGCCACCTTGCTGGTGCTGGGCGCTGTCTTTCTGGCCGTCACCGGTGCCGAGGCACTCTATGCCGACATGGGCCACTTCGGCTCCAGGCCGATCCGCCTTGCCTGGTTCGTGCTCGTGTTTCCGTCGCTGCTGCTCAACTACTTCGGCCAGGGCGCGCTGATGCTGCTCGAGCCGGCCAAGGCCGACAATCCGTTTTTCAACATGGTGCCCGGCTGGTTTCTGTTGCCGATGGTGGTGCTCGCGACCGTGGCCACGGTGATCGCCTCGCAGGCCACGATCTCGGGCACGTTTTCAGTGACCAAGCAGGCGATCCAGCTCGGTTACCTGCCGCGGTTGCGCATGTTGCACACCTCGGTCCGCGAAACCGGGCAGATCTACATTCCCGCCGTCAACGCACTGCAGTTCGCGGCCATCGTGGCGGCGGTGTTGATGTTCGGTTCGTCGAGCGCGCTGGCCACGGCGTACGGCATCGCGGTGACGGCAACGATGGTGCTCACCACCGTGATGACCTTCTTCGTGATCCGCTACCGCTGGAACTACCCGTGGTGGTTGTGCTTCGGGGCCACCGGATTTTTCCTCATGATCGAGCTCGTGTTCTTCTCGTCGAACATCATCAAGGTGTTCTCGGGAGGCTGGTTCACGCTGCTGATTGCCGCTGCC
>JANYFX010000743.1 GCA_025359585.1 Rhizobacter sp.
CGCGGATCCAGATGAAGAAGAACAGCGTTGCCGCCATCTTCAACGCCAGCCAGTGGAAACCATCCGAGAAGGCGAAGCCGACGAGGGGCAGATGTTGCAGGAAACCGACCGGCGACAACCAGCCACCGAGGAACATCACGACCGTCAGCGTGCTGATCAGGATCATGTTGGCGTATTCGGCGAGGAAGAACATCGCGAAGGCCATGCCCGAGTACTCGACCATGTGGCCGGCGACGATTTCCGATTCGCCTTCGACCACGTCGAACGGGTGGCGGTTGGTTTCGGCCAGGCCGGAGATGAAGTACACGACGAAGATCGGCAGCAGCGGCAGCCAGTTCCACGACAGGAAGGTCAGGCCCTTGGTCGCGAAGACGCCGCGGCCCTGGCTCATCACGATCTCGGTCATGTTCAGGCTGCCGGCGACCATCAGCACGACGACCATGCAGAAGCCCATCGCGATCTCGTAGCTGACCATCTGTGCCGAAGCGCGCAGCGCGCCCAGGAAAGCGTACTTCGAGTTCGAGGCCCAGCCGGCGATGATCACGCCGTAGACCTCCATCGAGGTGATCGCCATCAGGAACAGCAGGCCGGCGTTGACGTTGGCGAGCGCCACTTCGGGGCCGAAGGGCACGACGGCCCAGGCGGCGAGCGCCGGCATGATCGTCATCACCGGGCCGAGGAAGAAGAGTGTCTTGTTGGCCGCCGTCGGGACGATGATTTCCTTGAACAGCAGCTTGACCGCGTCGGCGATCGGCTGCAGCAGGCCGAGCGGGCCGACACGGTTCGGGCCGGGGCGGATCTGGCTCCAGCCGATCGCCTTGCGCTCCCACAGCGTGAGGTAGGCCACGCAGCCCATCAGCGGCAGGATCAGCGCGACGATCTTGATCACGGCCCAGGCCACGGGCCAGACCGGGCCGAGCAAAGAGCTTCCGAAGGAGGTGATGGTGTCGATCATCGCGAGCCTCAGGCTTTCTCGACGCGGACTTCGCCGAACATCGCGCCCAGCATCGCGGTGTGTTCGTGGCCGGCCGGCACGCGCACCGTGCCCAGCGCCAGCGTGGCATCGACACGGGCGCCGAGAACAACCATCGCTGCGCCTTGAGAGACACGCACCTTGTCGCCGTCGTTCAAGCCGAGCTGCGACCACAGGGCCGGCGGCAGGCTCGCCACCGGCACGCGTGCGTCGGCGGTGAGCTGCAGCGACGTGGCGCGGCGCACCAACGAGTCGGTGGCGTAGATCGGCACATCGGCGATGCGTTCGAGCACAACGTTCGACGCGTTGCCAGCCGCCGCTGCACCACCTGCGTTGCTCAGGCGCGTGGGAATCGAAGCGATGTCACCGAGCGCTTCGGCACGCACCTCTTCCGAGGTCTCGAAGTCGAAGCCCTTCAGGTCGAGCATGTTGCCCAGCACACGCAGCAGCTTCCACGCCGGGCGCGTGTCGCCGAGCGGCTTCACGACGCCGTGAAAACTCTGCACGCGGCCTTCGGCGTTGACGAAGGTGCCCGAGGTTTCGGTGAACGGCGCGATCGGCAGCATCACGTCGGCCACGTCGGCGCCGGCGGTCTTGAACGGGCTCATCACCACGACCAGGTCCATCGCGCTCAAGGCCGCGCTGGCGGCGGCGCCGTTGTGCGCGTCGAGCGCGGGCTCGAGGTTCAGCAGCAGGCAGGCTTTCAATGCGCCACCCGACGCCGCACCGAGCATCTGGCCGGCATTCAGGCCACCGCTGCCGGGCAACGCCGACACCAGTTGCGCGCCGACGCTGTTGGCCGCTTCGGTCAGGTAACCGACGCTCGCACCGGTCTGCTCGCCGATCCAGTTCGCCAGCGCCAGCAATGAAGAAGCGTTCGGATGTTGCGCCGCCGCGTTGCCGAGCAACACGGCCTTGCGCTCGCCGCTGAGCAGCGAGGTGGCGATGGCCTGCGCCGCATCGCTCGCCTGGCCCGCCAGCGGCGCGTTTGTGCCCTTCGCTTGCGCCACGGCGACGGCCACATCGGCGAGCGCCTGAACCCACAGGCTGGGCGCTGCCGAAAGCTGCGCGGCGACAGGCATCAGCCAGTCGTCGTGCGCGGCGTTGATGCTGTGCACCTTCGCGCCCTTGCGCGCCGCCTGGCGGATGCGCTGCGCGAACAGCGGGTGGTCCTTGCGCAGGAACGAGCCGACGACGAGCACACGTTGCAGGCTGGACAGCGATGCGATCGAAGTACCCAGCCAACGCACGCCTTCAGCGGCGCTGAAGTCGGCATGCCGCACGCGATGGTCGATGTTCTCGCTGCCGAGGCCGCGCACGAGCTTGGCCAAGAGGTGCAGTTCTTCGACCGTGCTGTGTGCCGAGCCGAGCGCGCCGATGCTCGCCGGGCCATGGTCGGCCTTGATCTGCTTCAGGCTGCGTGCGATGTACTCGAGTGCGGTCGGCCAGTCGGTGGTCGTCCACTCGCCGCCCTGCTTGACCATCGGCGCGGTCAGCCGCTCCGGGCCGTTCAGCGCTTCGTATGAAAAGCGATCACGGTCGGCGATCCAGCATTCGTTCACGTCTTCGTTCTCGAGCGGAACGACGCGCATCACCTGGTTGTTCTTGACCTGGACGATCAGGTTCGCGCCGGTGCTGTCGTGCGGGCTGACGCTCTTGCGGCGCGACAGTTCCCAGGTGCGGGCGCTGTAGCGGAACGGCTTGCTGGTGAGCGCGCCGACCGGGCACACGTCGATCATGTTGCCCGAGAGTTCGGAGTCGATGGTGTCGCCGAGGATGGTCGTGATCTCGGAGTGCTCGCCACGGTGGATCATGCCCAGCTCCATCACGCCGGCCACTTCCTGGCCGAAGCGCACGCAGCGGGTGCAATGGATGCAGCGGCTCATCTCTTCCATCGAGATCAGCGGGCCCACGTTCTTGTGGAAGACGACGCGCTTTTCTTCGTTGTAGCGCGTGCTCGACGCACCGTAGCCCACCGCCAGGTCCTGCAGCTGGCACTCGCCGCCCTGGTCGCAGATCGGGCAGTCGAGCGGGTGGTTGATGAGCAAAAACTCCATCACGCCCTTCTGGGCCTGCAGCGCCTTCGCACTCTTGGTGCGAACGATCATGCCTTGCGTGACCGGCGTGGCGCAGGCCGGCATCGGCTTCGGCGCTTTCTCCACATCGACCAGGCACATGCGGCAGTTGGCCGCGATGCTGAGTTTCTTGTGATAGCAGAAGTGCGGGATGTAGGTGCCGGCGCTGTCGGCGGCGTGCATGATCATGCTGCCTTCGACAACCTCTACCTTCTTCCCGTCGAGTTCGATTTCGATCATTTTGATTTCAGGCGGCGATCGCTTGTGCGGGAGCGGCGGCGACCTTGGCGGTCTTATGTTCGATCAGGTGGACGAACTCGTCGCGGAAGTTCTTGATCATCGCGCGCACCGGCATCGCCGCCGCGTCGCCGAGCGCGCTGATCGTGCGGCCCTGGATGTTGTCGGCCACCGAGTTCAAGAGGTCGATGTCTTCCATGCGGCCCTTGCCATCGGCGATGCGCTCGACCATGCGGTAGAGCCAGCCCGTGCCTTCGCGGCAGGGCGTGCACTGGCCGCAGCTTTCGTGCATGTAGAAGTACGACAGGCGCAGCAGGCTCTTGACCATGCAGCGGGTGTCGTCCATCACGATCACCGCGCC
>JANYFX010000744.1 GCA_025359585.1 Rhizobacter sp.
TGTAAGGAGCATCGCCATGGATGTCGATTATGACGGCCTGATCCCGAACAATGTCGGCCTCAATCAGGATCTGGCGGTGAAAAAGGCGCTTGAATCCTGGCATCCTGGCTATCTCGACTGGTGGAACGATATGGGGCCGGAAGGATTCCAGGACGCGCTGGTCTATTTGCGCACCGCCGTCAGTGTCGATCCCAAGGGCTGGGCCAAGTTCGGCTACGTGAAAATGCCGGACTATAAATGGGGCGTGCTGCTGGCGCCGGCCGTTGAAGGGCGCACCATCCCGTTCGGCAAGCACAAGGGCGAGCCCGCCTGGCAGGAAGTCCCCGGCGAATATCGCGCCATGCTGCGCCGCCTCCTGGTGATCCAGGGCGACACCGAACCTGCGTCGGTGGAGCAACAGCGCCACCTCGGCAACACCGCGCCGAGCCAGTACGACCTGCGCAACCTGTTCCAGGTGAACGTGGAAGAAGGCCGCCACCTGTGGGCGATGGTCTACCTGCTGCACAAGCACTTCGGGCGCGACGGCCGCGAAGAAGCCGAGGCACTGTTGGAACGCCGCTCCGGCGACGCCGACAACCCGCGCATCCTCGGTGCCTTCAACGAAGAAACGCCCGACTGGCTGGCGTTCTACATGTTCACCTATTTCACCGACCGCGACGGCAAGTTCCAGCTCAACGCGCTGGCCGAGAGCGGCTTCGACCCGCTGGCGCGCACCACCAAGTTCATGCTGACCGAAGAAGCGCACCACATGTTCGTGGGCGAGAGCGGCGTGTCGCGCACGATCCAGCGCACCTGCCAGGTGATGAAGGAAACCGGCCTCGAAGACCCGGCCGAGCTGCGCAAGCTCGGCGTGATCGATCTGCCGACGATCCAGCGTTACCTCAATTTCCACTACAGCGTGACGATCGACCTGTTCGGCGCCGACCAGTCGAGCAACGCCGCGATCTTCTACAGCTCGGGGCTGAAGGGCCGCTACGAAGAAACCAAACGCGGTGACGACCACCTGCTCAAGGGCGACGGCTACAAGATCCTCGAAGTGAAAGACGGCATGCTGGTCGAGAAGGAAGTGCCGATGCTGAATGCACTCAACGAAGTGCTGCGCGACGACTTCATCAAGGACTCGGCCGGTGGCATCGGTCGCTGGAACAAGGTGATCGAAAAGGCCGGGCTGGCGTTTCGCCTGACGCTGCCGCACAAGGCCTTCAACCGCCACATCGGCACCTTCGCCGGCGTGCGCGTGAGCCCCGAAGGGCGTGTGCTGAGCGAGACCGAGTGGCAGCTGAACATCAACCACTGGCTCGCCACCGAAGAAGACCGCGCCTACGTGGCTTCGCTGATGGGCCGTGTGGTCGAGACCGGAAAATACGCGAACTGGATCGCGCCGCCGGCCATCGGCATCAACAAACAACCGGTGGACTTCGAGTACATCCGCTTCAACTGAGCCGGTGCATCATCGCGTCATGGGCATCTCCGAAGTCACACTGATCAAGCAGCACCTGATCGACCCCGAGGTCTGCATCCGCTGCAACACCTGCGAAGAGACCTGCCCGGTCGATGCGATCACGCACGACGAGCGCAACTACGTCGTCAACGCCGAGGTCTGCAACGCCTGCGGTGCCTGCCTCGGGCCGTGCCCGACGGGCAGCATCGACCACTGGCGCATCGTCGATCGCAGCAAGGTGTTCTCGCTCGACGAGCAACTCGGCTGGGACGAGTTGCCCACCGTCGAAGAAGCGGGCGCGACCACGTCGGACGACTCGCTCGCGACGCTGGTGGGCGCCGAAGCACCGCCGCAAACAAATGCCGCGATCTCGCCTTCGTCGACGAAGCCGCCGCATTCCGCGGCCACCCCGCAGACCAACCTGCACGGCGTGAAGAACCCGATCACCGCGAGCGTCGTCGGCAATCTGCGCCTGACGGCTGAAGACGCCAGCGGTGACGTGCGCCACATCGTGCTCGACTTCGGCTCCTTGCCGTTCCCGGTGCTCGAAGGGCAGGCGATCGGCATCATCCCGCCGGGGCTCGATGCGAACGGCCGCGCACACCACCCGCGCATGTATTCGGTTGCAAGCCCGCGCAGCGGCGAGCGCGAGGGCTACAACAACCTGTCGCTGACCGTGAAACGTATGACCGAGGGCGACGACGGCCAGCCCTTCCGCGGCGTCTGCTCGAACTACGTGTGCGACTTGCAGAAGGGTGACACGGTGCAGGTCACCGGCCCGTTCGGCGCGAGCTTCCTGATGCCCAACCATGCGGGATCGAACCTGCTGATGATCTGCACCGGCACAGGCTCCGCACCGATGCGCGCGATGACCGAGCAGCGCCGCCGCCTGCGCGCTGCGGGCCAGCCGCTGCCGGGCCGGCTGATGCTGTTCTTCGGCGCGCGCCGCGCCGAAGAGCTGCCTTACTTCGGCCCGCTGACCAAGCTGCCTGCCGACTTCATCGACACCTGTCTGGCGTTCTCGCGCGCGCCCGGCCAGCCGCGCACCTACGTGCAAGACCGCCTGCGCGAGCGCGCTGCCGACGTCGCCGAACTGCTGCGCGGCGACAGCTTCGTCTACATCTGCGGCCTGAAAGGCATGGAGGCTGGCGTGCTCGACGCCTTGCGCGACGCGTGCGCGGCGGCTGACATGGACTGGCCTTCGCTGCACCAGCGGCTCGTAGACGAAGGGCGTTTTCACGTCGAGACCTACTGACGCGCGTGGGTCAGCGTGTGGGGAAGCGGGCTGATATATTGCCCCGCAACCGACCCCCATCGCACCGACCATGCCGCCTGACTTTCCCGCTCAACTGCTCCGCTGGGTCGAAGAAGGCGCGCTGGCCAAAGCGATCGAAGCGGCGCGGCGCGAGCTGCCGAATTTTGAGGGCGAAGAGCGCGGCCGGGTGCTGCTGGCGCTGTCCACGGCCTGCTGGAATTCCGGCGACAACCTCGACGCCTTGCGCGCCGCCGTTTCTGCCGGTGACGCCTTTCGCAGTTGCCGCTCTCTCACCGGCGTGTGCGACGCGATGATCCGCATCGCGGCCTCGCTGCGTTCGGCCGGTGACCACGCTTCGGCCGTGACCACGCTCGAGCGCGCCGAAGAAGTCGCGCGCGACATCGACGACCCGCAGCGCCTGGCCGCCGTGCTGCGCAACGTCGGCGTGTGCTGCTCGCTGGTCGAGCGCCACCAGCAGGCGCTGTCGTGCCTGACCGAAACCTGCACGCTGCTGGAACCCGGCGGCTCACCCTACGACCGGCACGTGGCGCGCCTGTCGCTCAACAACGCGCGCAACCGCCGCGCCATGTCCTTGCCCGAGGCCTCCGACGAACGGCGGGCCGAGCTGCAAGCGCTGCTCGGCGATTGGCAGGAGCTCGTCGCGCAGACCGGCGCTGCCGGCCTGGCCACGCTGCAGGTCATGGCGATGGGCAACCACGCGATCACGCTGCGCCAGTGCGGGCGGCACGACGAGGCCATCGTCGAACTGCAGGCGCTGCTGGAACGGTACCGCGCCTTCGGCATGCGCCCCAACGAGGGCCTGTGTTTCTGCGAAATCGGGCGCTGCTTCGAAGCGCAGCGGCGCCACGCCGACGCGCGTGAAAGTTATCTGCGTGCGATCGAGATCCTGAAAGACGGTGGCACGCTGTCCGACCTGCAGGACGCGACCGACGGCTTGTCGCGCGTCGAAGAAGCCGCCGGCCACTTCAAGGCGGCGCTCGACGCGCTGAAGGAAGTGCGCAGCATCGAACGCCGCAAGTCCGACGAAGCCGCGGCCAGCACGATGGCGCAACGCGAGCTGCGCATCGAGCTTGCGCGCCTGACCAGCACCTGGGCGCGCCAGGCCACGCTCGACCCTTTGACCGGCCTGGGCAACCGGCGCGCCCTCGACCTGTGGATGAGCGACAGCCTGCCGCGGGTGGAGCAGGGCGAGCCCATCACCTTGCTGCTGCTCGACCTCGACCACTTCAAGCAGGTCAACGACCGCTTCGGTCACGGCGTAGGCGACGAAGTGCTGCGGCGCGTGGCCGGGTTGATCCAGCAGAACTGCCGCAGCGCCGACCTGGCGGTGCGTTATGGAGGCGAAGAGTTCGTGCTCGCGCTGTTCGGCGTGGCGCACGAGGCCGCCACCGATGTGGCGCACCGGCTGCGCGCGTCGGTCGAGGCCGAAGCCTGGGGTGTCGTGGCCGAAGGCCTGAAGGTCTCGGTCAGCATCGGCGTGGCCGCGGCCTTCGAGGCGGTCGACGGCGCGGCTTTGCTGACACTGGCCGACCGGCGCCTGTACTCCGCCAAGCTCGGTGGCCGCAATCAGGTCGTGACGGCAGGCTGAGGCGCGAGCCCCAGCAAACGCACCGCGTTGTCCTTCAGGATCAGCGGGTGTACGTCGGGCTTGAAGCCGGCCTCCGCGAAGTCTTTCATCCAGCGGTCGGGCTGGATCAGCGGGAAGTCGCTGCCGAACAGCATGCGGTCTTTCAGCAGCGTGTTCGCGTATTGCACCAGCTGCGGCGGAAAGTACTTCGGGCTCCAGCCTGAAAGGTCGATCCACACGTTGGGCTTGTGCATCGCCAGCGACAGCGCTTCGTCCTGCCACGGCCACGACGGGTGGGCGACCACGATCTGCATGTCGGGGAAGTCGATTGCCACGTCTTCCAGCAGCATCGGGTTCGAGTTCTGCAAACGCAGGCCGCCACCGCAGCGCATGCCGCTGCCGATGCCCGAGTGGCCGCTGTGGAAG